>JAIBJH010000034.1 GCA_020029455.1 Hyphomicrobiales bacterium | reverse complement strand
CCCTCACAGAGTCGGCGCCAAGACTTGGGCCAACGGTGCGTTCCTCGACGATGGTAAGTTTTGCAGGCAGTGCGCCAGAGCGGAGCACGATGGCGAGGTTTGCAGTTTCTTCGGTCGAAAACTGGCCAGAAATCTGGCCCGTGCCACCCAGGATCGGCTCATTGATGACAGGATAGCTCTGGACCACATTATCCAGAATGATTGCGAAAGGCTTGTTGACGTTTTCGGAGGTGAGCTTGCCGAAACGCAAAGCGCCCTTCTGGTTGAAGCGAAAGGTGACGACCGGACGGTTGTTCTGGTCGAATGCCGGCTGCGCGTCATTCAAGTCGGCGCCGTCAACAGTTGCGCGGCTGGACGTCTGCACCCAAAGCTGCGGAAGCTTCTCCAATTCCTGCGGTGTGAGCGATGCCTCTTCCGCCTTTGCTTTGACGGCCTTGTCCACATCTTCCTTCAGAGGATAGGCGCGGCATTCCGGCGGCGGCAATTGGGCCGCACCACCGGGCTGATCCTCACAAAGCAATTGGAATGTCAGCTTTGCCGTCTTGCCGATGAGGTCCTTCACCTTGTCGGGATCCTGTACGCCGGGCAACTGGATGGCGATGCGGTCGGCGCCCTGCTGCTGAATGACGGGTTCGGTGGTGCCTAGAGCGTTGATGCGGTTTTCGATGATACGCAGCGATTGCTGGATGGCCCGTGCTACGCGGGCGTCGAGCCCGGTTTCGCTAACATTCAAAGCATAGCCAGAAGGCAGCGTTTCAAGCGTGAAGAGGTTGAGCTGTATGCCGCCCGATAGGAGGCTGCCCTGCTGTGGCTGAAGCAGCGTCTGCAGCTGCTCCTTGGCTTTTGCCATGTCTTCAGGCTTGGAAATGTTAACTGAAACGCCAGTGGCAGTGCGCTTAATGTCGCTGTAGGCGATGCGTGCGCTGCTCAAGACGCCGCGTGTGTCACTGGGTAGCCGCAGTTTGAGTTGCTCAAGCAGATCCTTGCGGTCCACTTCCATGAGGACGTTTGAGCCGCCCTGCAGGTCGAGGCCCAGGGTCATGGGTCTTAAGCCGTAGTTCGAAAGAACCTCCTGCTGGGCCTTGGGCAGGATGTTGGGAATGCACAGGATTGCGGCGATGATGACCGACGCGCAGACGGCAATGATTTTCCAGCGTTCGTAGTGAAGCACGGGGCGGCCTTACTTTGCCGGTTCGCCGCGCGAGCGGATTTCGGCAACACCGGCGCGCAGCACGCGCACCTTGACGCCTTCGCCAACTTCCACCTGCAGTTCGTGGTCGTCAACGAGCTTGGTCACCTTGCCGATGAGGCCGCCGTGGGTGACGATGGTGTCTCCGCGTGAAATCTTGCTGAGACTAGCCTGATGGTCCTTCTGCTTCTTCTGCTGCGGGCGGATGAGCAGGAAATAAAACACGCCCATGATGAGCACGAGCGGCAGGATCATGCCGAGAAAATCACCGGCGCCAGGCACTCCTGTGGCTTGGGCGAAGGCAGGCGTTATGAACATGGGATGCTCCGATGGAAGGCGGTTAAGCGAACCGGCCGTTTGAAGTTGCGCTAGATATAACGATGGACTAGGCCTTTGCAAGGTGAGATCGGCACTGGGCTTGATGCGCGGAAATGTCTGATAACAAGAAGAAATCCATTCTCAAGCGGATTGCCGAGGCAATCGAGCGGCTCGCGCCTCCACTTGCAGCTGAGGTGGATCTTGTGAGCCATGAGGCTTTTGTCTGGCGTGCGACACCAGCGGGATTCGAGGCCGTGAGCAAAATCAACCGCGTGGAGCTTGCGCTGCTCAAGGGGATTGATCAGTCGCGCGACCAGTTGCTGGAGAACACGCGGCGCTTCGCCAAGGGCTTGCCCGCCAACAACGCGCTGCTGTGGGGGGCGCGTGGCATGGGCAAATCATCGCTGGTGAAGGCGGTGCATGCGGCGATGAACAAGGAAACGGGTGGAACGCTCAAGATCATCGAAATCCACCGCGAGGACATCGACAGCCTCCCTGCTCTTTCTGCAAAGTTGCGCGAGGAAACACGCTTCCGCTTCATCGTGTTTTGCGATGATCTTTCCTTCGATGCGCAGGATACATCTTACAAGTCGCTGAAAGCTGCGCTTGATGGCGGGCTTGAGGGGCGGCCACAGAACGTCATTTTCTACGCCACATCGAACAGGCGGCATCTTCTGCCGCGCGACATGATCGAAAATGAGCGCTCGACGGCGATCAATCCGTCGGAAGCGGTCCAGGAGAAAGTGTCGCTGTCGGACAGGTTCGGCCTGTGGCTCGGCTTCCACAACTGCTCGCAGGACGAATTCTTCGCAATGGTGGAAGGCTATGCCAAGCACTACAAGCTGAAGATCAAGAATGAAGAGTTGCGCGCCGCTGCGGTTGAGTGGTCGGTGACGCGCGGCGCTAGATCCGGCCGTGTGGCCTGGCAATTGATATTGGATGTTGCTGGAAGGCTTGGGCAGAAACTGGATTGAATAGTCAAAGCCCGGTGTTCGCCTTCGAGCACCGGGCTTTGCTTGCAGGGCCGTCAATAATTCAGTTTGAAGCGGTCGCCGAGGTTACGAACTTCAGCGGATCAAGAGCTGTTGCGCCTTTGCGTACTTCGAAGTGGAGTTGCGGACTATTCACCGCACCTGTCTGACCTGCGAGCGCGATGATATCGCCACGCTTGACCTGATCGCCGCGCTTCACCTTCAAAGACTTGGCGTGGGCATAGGCCGTTACGTAACCACCGGGATGGCGGATCAACACAAGATTGCCGTAGCCCTTGAGCTCGTTGCCAGCATAGGCGACAACACCGGCGCCCGCGGCGCGTACTTCCGTTCCTTCCGGCACAGCAATGTTGATGCCTTCATTCTTGAGGCCGTTAGGCTTGTTGCCGAAGGTCGAGATGACCTTGCCCTTGACCGGCCAGCGCAGGGTGAGGCCATTGACAGCGCTCGGCGCTGAGGCCTGCTGCTCGGGCTCTTCCTCCACAACAGTCTTTTTCGCCGTGGCCGTTTTAGTTTCGCCGATGGCTTGTTCTTCATCAGCATCGGCCTGGGCTGTCTCTTCCTCCTCAGGCAGAGCGAGCGGTGCTTTCTTCTTCTTGATTGGCGTAGGCGCTGCAATCTCTTCTTCCACCGGTTCAGCAGCTGCCACTTGCCGGGTAGCGCCCGGAATGCGGATCTTCTGGCCGATCGCAAGACCTTCCTTGGCGGTCATGCCATTGGCATCCGCGATCACGAAGGGAGACACGCCATATTTGCGGCCCAGCGAATAGAGCGTTTCACCTTCATCAACTGTGTGAGTGATGCCGCGCTTGGATTTCTTAGGCTTTGCTACGGGTTCATCGGAAGCGATGTCTGCGCCTGCAGAAGGAATGCGAAGCGTCTGCCCGGTCATCACCATGTAGGGTTCGACCATGTTGTTGGCGTCGGCAACGTCTTGCACCGTGACGCCATTGGTTCTGGCGATTGAATAGAGCGTCATGCCGGGACCAACAGTCACGCGGCCGTTGACGGCTTCCATAGAGCCAGTGTCGTAGGACTCTTCGGCGTAGATCTTCTTGCGCTTGATGGGTGCAGGTGCCGGAGCCTCATAGCTTGCGTCGTCATAGCTTTCCTCAACGGGAGCTACGTACCTGGGCTTCTTGTAGGAAGGCTTGGTGTAGGCATCCGCGTAGTTGTAGCTCTTCGTTTGCGGAATGGTGGCACGCTTCACCGGGCTTTCGGTGATCTGCTCTTCGTCGGTGGCAATGCTGTAATCGGGCTCGGAATAAACCGGACGCTTGAGCTTCTTGGGCTTGGGAACGGAAGCCGTGTAAACAGGATCAGCGTCAGAGGGATTTTCGTAGGCCTGCTTGTTGAAGCGCTCAATCGAGCCTGAACAGCCGGCCAGCAATGCGGCGGCGGCTGCCGTCAACAAGGAACGTGACACTACGCGGCCCGCCAGGCCGCGAACAAGATAGGAACGCATACGCAAACTCCGCAACACACACGCGATGGTGCGTCGATCATGGCGGAAGGAAGTTAAGAGGCAGTTAGCGTTAAGCGGCTTGGTAAGCGATTATTCAACGGTTACAAGCGCCCCCAGCGGATTGTCACTACAAGCACGAGTTCGCATATCACCCCTGGTCCGCAGCCTCAGTGGCACCGCGCCAGAGCATGAGGCCGGATCGCCGCAGAACCGCGTCGATCGAAAGCGAGCGATCAAGAGGATGGTGAGTGGTCAGGCACTGGTTGAGCCAGACGCCCTCTATCAAGGCTGCAACAGCAGTGGCGAGATCGGCGGTCGTCACGCCTTGCCGCATCCGCATTCCATAGCGGTGAAGGGCCCCTTCAAACACGCCCTCCAGCTGTTTAACCCACATGACATGCTCTTCAAGGCTCGGACGGCTGATGGTTTCACTCCACAAACCGTAGGGAACGGCGCTGAGCCACAAGGTCCAGACGAAGGCGTAGTTGATCGATGGCTCAGAACCATGCTGCGGCCCGCGCGCCGACTGGCCGGCGAAGAAGGCGTCGACCCACTCCTCAGCCGTCTGGTATTCTGCCACCGCAGGGTAGACAATCTCTTCGAGCCAGTGGCTCGCCATCAGAGCCAGCGCCATCGTCTCGGCTTGGAACGACGCCTGACTCCCGAACAGGTTTGTCACAGCGCCCCGCGTTTTCTGCTCGCGGGCAGCGACCGTACCGGCTTCGAGGCGGGCAAAGGGGCCAATGGCAATCAGGCGTTTGTCGAGCCGGATGGCATCCTTTCGAATCTGTTCGAGCACGACGAGCTCGCCCTCCTCCACAAAGTGCTTGCGGGCCTCTGCCCTTGGAAGAGTTGACCTTCTGCGCTTGATTTCGCTTGGCATTGCACCCCTCTTTCGTGCGTACGGTATGTACACAAATTGCTTGACTCATCGGCAGTCTGGCAATAGTTTTTAGCATACGGACCGTATGTACGTAATCTATGAGGCTTATTGTGATTACTGCTGTTGCCGGGGTCTGCCGCCAATTTGCACTGGGCCTAATCCTTACCAAATGGAACCGGTGGCTCGTCACTTGCGCCGCGATGGCAGTCTCGACCTACGCTCTTGATTTCGTTGCATCCGGAGCTGGTCTGGCGCTAGTCGCCTCAAGCCTCTTGAACGGCGTTTCGCTCCACGCAGCAGCCCTCTTTCTCGCCGCCTCTTATGTCGTGTGGGCGATGGGTCTCCACACAAATCTAGGGGCCAACTGGGCTCTGCTCAGACATAACGGAACCAGCACCAATGTCCTGTCGAAAGCGGCTTTCGATCTTGCGGGTAAGTGGTACTGGAGCTCGCGCGCTCAACGCGTCGCGGCAGATACAGGCTACGTGTTGACCGAGCTGGCAAAAGAAGCGCCATACTATGCTGCTGCACTCAGCGCCGCTGCATTCACCGATTTCGTCTCCGCCCAAGAGGCGATGATCTTCCTCGCCGGCGCCAATCTAGGTGCTGCAGCTTATGAATATGGCCTTGCCCGCTTGGTGCGCATCTATCTCAAGAGGCGCGATTCCCAACTTGCTCTTCTTTCGAATCCGATTGGGAAGCACGGGAGTATCCAAGACACCGCGGCTGTATCGCCCGGTGCTTCAAAGGCGTCCGCCGATTACTCAACCGTTACAAGCGCGCCCATGGCGACCCGGTCATAGAGATCGACGACATGCTCATTGAGCATGCGAATGCAGCCGGAAGAGACAGCTTTTCCGATGCTCCAGGGCTGGGTTGTGCCGTGAATGCGATACTCGGTATTGCCGATGTAAAGGGCGCGCGCACCAAGGGGATTGTCCTCACCGCCTTCCATCATCTCGGGCAGATACCTGCCCTTCTCCGCTTCACGTTCGATCATGGCGAGTGGCGGGTGCCAGCTTGGCCATTCGGCCTTGCGGGTGATCTGGTTGGTGCCGGACCAGGTGAAGCCCTGCTTGCCGACGCCCACCGGATATTCAACGGCCGTGCCGTCACCTATCACGTAAAAGAGCTTGCGCTTCTTCGTTTGCACTAGAATGGAGCCAGCCGGCATGGGGCGCTCGAATGGCACGATTTCGCTTTTGAGATGAGACAGTGACGGCGAGTGATCGAAGGTGAAGAAGGTTTCCTCCGGCGTCCTGTTGACCCAGCCCGTCGTCGTTCGGGTGGAGCCCTGCATGGCGCCAAAGACTTCAACGGACTCGGCACCGGGAAGGCTTGCGGCAAATGCCTGGCCACCCAACACAGCTGCAATTCCGATACACAAAAGAAAACGCATGACCCACCCAGCTTTCAAATGTTTGAGCAAACTCTTATCGGCCAAGTCTGCAACTTGGCCGGAATTTGCTCTGGCGCGAAAGCTTCGCCGCAATTGTGCCCGGTTTGCGCTTAACCCCGCTTTAAGCGGTATAGTTTCCGGAGCGTTACCGCGGCGAGCTCGCGCGTTACAGGATGGCGCCAGCGCGGGGCAATTTCAACAAGCGGCTCGAGAACGAAGGTTCTTTCGTTAATGCCGGGGTGGGGCAACGTGAGTGGCTTGATGCTGGTACGGGCCGGTTTGCGGACGAGGCCGTGGTAATCAATGAGATCAAGATCAAGGGTGCGCGGCCCCCAGCGCTTGCGGCGCACCCTGCCCGCCTTGCGCTCGATCATGTGCAGAGCACGCATCAAGGTTTCTGGTGCAAGTGCTGTTTCAACGAGGGCAACGGCATTCACGAAATTGGGCTGATTGGTGACACCGAAGGGCTTCGTTTCTTGCAGGTGCGAAATGCTCTGTATACGGATGTTATGGTGCGGCATGTCCTCCAGCGCTCGCAAAAGCGTCTGGTGCGGTGTGCCCCAGGGACCTGTAAGATTGCTGCCAAGGGCAATGAGGATCATGCGTCCACAAGCCACTTGAGCACTGCTGTTGCATCGCCATCCGGCGGATCAACATGGCGCCTGTCCAGAATGATCGTGCCATTTCTTGTCAGAAGCGTGCGGCGGCGCAGGAAGGCGCGATCACCGGCGGCAAAAGTCTCGAGCTGCAATGCAGAGGTGAGTTTCCATCCAGCGTCGGAAAGAAGATCGAAGGTAAGGCTTGTCCTCTGGACGAATTCCTGTTGCCAATCCGGTGAAAGAAGGCTTATGCCACAGAGGGTTACGCCGCGTTTTTCAAATTCTGCGCGAAGGGCGCGATAGGTGAGCAGTTGCGGCGTTGAACCATGAGCGCCGGGGATGTGATCCCAGCCCGGTGGGTCGGCAACGCCGGGGTTTCCGGTGTAGGGATGAATGATGAGCGCGGCGAGGCCTTCAAAGCCGGAAGGATCAACAAAGCCGCCGCCGGTTGAAGGCAGCGCGATTTTAGGCAGGGCCATGCCTGTCAGATCATCCGCCGTCACGGAGCAGTCTCGCTTTTTCGCGGCCCCAATCTCTGCTCTTGATATTCTCGCGCTTGTCGTGAAGCTTGCGGCCCTTGGCGAGGGCGATGTCCACTTTCACCCTGCCTTTGGTGTTGAAGAACATCTTGAGTGGCACAATCGTCAGGCCATCGCGCAAGACACCTGCCGCCAGCTTGTCGATCTGTTTGCGATGAAGCAGCAAGCGGCGCGGGCGCTTGGGATCGTGGTTGAAGCGGTTGGCCTCACGATATTCCGGAATGTTGGAGTTGAGGAGAAAGAGTTCCTGGCCTTTCATGGCGGCGTAGCTTTCGCCGAGATTGACGCTGGTGTTGCGCAGCGACTTCACTTCCGAGCCGACAAGCTCGATACCCGCCTCAAAGGTTTCGATCAGCTCATAGTCGAAGCGGGCGCGGCGGTTGTCACCCTTGACGGTGATGCCGCTCGCGCCTTTGGATTTTTTTGCTCCGCCACTCTTCGATGACATCTCAGTTGAGAAGGCCCGCGTGGACCATGGCGTCTTTCACCACTTTCTTGGTGCTGTCGGAAACCGGCACCATGGGCAGGCGCGCTTCCGGCGTGCAATGGCCCAAAAGGCTCACGGCATACTTGATCGGGCCGGGACTTGTTTCGACAAAGAGTGCGTGGTGCAGCGGCATCAGCCTGTCCTGCAGCTTGAGAGCCGCCTTGTAATCAGACTTCAAGGTAGCTTCCTGAAATTCGGCGCAAAGGCGCGGCGCCACATTGGCCGTCACCGAAATGCAGCCGACGCCGCCGTGGGCGTTGAAGCCAAGCGCCGTTCCATCTTCGCCGGACAATTGAATGAAGCCTTCACCCGAAATGAGCCGCTGGCGCGAAGGCCGCGTCAGGTCAGCGGAAGCATCCTTCGTGCCGACAATGTTGCGGCAATCCTTGGCGAGGCGCGCCAATGTTTCCACAGAAATATTCGCCACTGTCCGTCCCGGCACATTGTAGATGAAGATTGGAATATCCACGGCATCGGCAATGGCCTTGAAATGGGCATAGATGCCATCCTGTGTTGGCCTATTGTAATAGGGCACAACAATGAGGGCCGCATCCGCGCCTGCCTTCTTGGCATGCTCAGTATATTCGATTGCTTCGGCCGTGTTGTTCGAGCCGGTGCCGGCGATCACAGGCACTTTGCCGTCCGCCTCCTCAATGCACATCTCGACAACACGCTTGTGTTCTTCGGGCGTTACCGTGGGGCTTTCACCGGTTGTTCCGACTGGCACCAGGCCGTGGCTTCCTTCCTTGATCTGCCAGGCCACGAATTTACGGAACGCCTTCTCATCGACGGCACCGTCCTTCATGGGTGTGATCAAGGCGGGGATTGATCCCTGTATCTTCACGGCAAAGCTCTCCAAATTTTCATGATCCCCGGTAAGGAACTCTCAACCATATGAGTTTTAGGGTGAAAGGGCCGTTCTACCGAGGTTCGCGGCACCATAGTCGTTCGCATCCGGAACGGCAAGCAAGCGCGGGACGCCTTGGGGTCTTGCGCCAATTTACTGTCGCAATTCGCCACTACGCAGTGCTTGCACAATGGGTGGCCGGTTCGTGTATGAGGGTGAGTGATATGAATGCGAATCTAAGCCGCCGGTGGTTCCTGAAAGGTGCACTCGCCTCGAGCGTGGCCGCGCTTGCACCCTTTGCCATGGCCGAACAGGCAGAGGCAGCCGTTGCCATTGACGCCATCCGTAAGGCGCTTGCCGGAGATTTTAGCGAGGCGGGAAGCCTCGCCAGGCGTTCCGGCGATCCTTCGGCAGTCAAGCTTGTCGAGCTCATCTATTTGCAGAAGCATGGCAAGCAAGTGGGTTTTGCCCGCATCCGGGATTTTCAGCAGGCAGCGCCGAAATGGCCGCTTTCTGAAACGCTACATAAGCGGGCGGAACAGGCGCTGTTCTATTCCCATGAACCGTCTGCAACGGTGATCAGTTATTTTGATGGTCGTGCACCGTTGACGGCGGATGGCCACGCAGCTTTGGCGCGCGCCTTTTTCGAGGCGGGCCAAGACAAGGAAGGCCGCGCCGCTCTGCGCCAAGCCTGGTCCGCTACCAGCATCGACGCCGATATTGAGAAGCGCATTGCCTTTGAGTTCTCCAGCAAGCTGACCGCGGCCGATCACAAATACAGGCTGTCACGACTCATTTTCGCGCAAGAATCCAATGCGGCTCTCCGCCATGCCAAGCGGCTTGGCTCCGAACAGATGCGCGTGGCGCAAGTTGCGCAATTGCTCTTGCGCGGCACTGCTGGCGCAGAAAAGAAATATGGCGCACTGCCGGCATCGCTTCGGGGCGAGCCTTCGCTGCACTATGCGCTGGCGCGCTTCTATCGCAGGCAGGAAAAATTCGGCAAAGCACGCGGCATTCTTCTCGATGCGCCTGATTCAACAGCGGGCATGATCGATCCTTCGGCATGGTGGCAGGAAAGACGCATCATCGCGCGCCGTTCCATCGGGCCAAGCCATCGCAGCACGTTGAAAGAAGGATACAAGATTGCCAGCAGCCATGGTCTTAGCGAAGGCGATGACTATGTGGATGCCGAATTTCTTTCGGGCTGGATTGCGCTGCGGTACCTCAAGGATGCAAACCGTGCCTTTTCGCATTTCAGCAATGTGAAGGAAGCGGCCAGCAACCGCACCGAGAAAGCGCGCGGCGGCTATTGGTTGGGCCGCGCCCATGCGGCACTCGGCGACAAGGCGGCGGCAACCGCCGCATACAAATCTGCGGCGCAGCACTCCACGCTCTATTACGGGCAGCTGGCGCGTGAGCAGATCGGTATGGGCAAGGTGCCGGAAGAGATCATCAGCGGCGAAGCTTCCTCTGCCGCGCGCGCCAAGGTCGATCAGGATGAAGTGATCCGCGCCATGCGGCTCATGTACAAGGCGGCCGGCAAAGAACAATGCCACATGTTCCTGTGGTCCATCGCCAGCCGTTTCAAGACAGTGGATGAAATGAATGCCGCCGCAGACGCCGTGCATGACATGGGCGGCACATTTATGTCTCTCAAACTGGCCAAGGTGGCGGCGCAGTTCAAGGTCGACATTGATTCATGGGCCTATCCGGTGCGCGGCCTTCCTGACTGGAAGCAGATTGGAAAACCCGTGGAAAAGGCGCTGGTCTTCGGATTGTCGCGGCAGGAAAGCGAGTTCAACCCGCAAGCCGGCAGCAAAGCAGGTGCGCAAGGGCTGATGCAGCTCATGCCGGGCACGGCAAAGATTATCGCGAAGCAGTATCGCATTCCCTACGCGCAGGCAAAGCTCAAGGGCGATCCTGCCTATAATGTGAAATTGGGCGCAGCGCATCTTGCCGATCTCGTGGAAGACTTTGGCGGTTCCTATGTCTTGACATTAGTGGCCTACAACGCTGGGCCCCGCAGGGCACGCGAATGGGTTGCGGAATATGGCGATCCGCGCGCTGGACAAGTCGATGCCATCGACTGGGTGGAATCGATTCCATTCATGGAAACGCGGCAATATGTGCAGAAGGTGTTGCAGAACGTCCATGTCTACCGTTCGCGGCTGGCGCCCAAAACCGTGCGCCCCATGACGGCGGACCTGAAGCGCGGCGCGCCCGGCTCCATCACCGTTGCCTCAACATCGGAGCCGACACCGCAACCAGCGAGTTGCAGCGGCACGAGCATCGCAGCACTGATCACCGGCTGCGACTGAGGTGCCGCAGCGCGATGTCTTTGTGACAGCCGCTGATGGAACGCGGCTCTACGCAGATGACCGTGGGCCTACTGCATCCTCACTCACGCCTATCCTTTGTTTGCCGGGATTGACGCGCAATTCGCGGGACTTCGAGCCGTTGTTCGGTCTGTTTGAGGACAAGCGGCGTGTTATTGCGATGGATTTGCGCGGGCGCGGGCGATCAGATCGCGCCACCGATCCTGCCACTTATACGCCCGCCACTGAATTGCAGGATGTTCTTGCGGTGCTTGATCACCTGCAGTTTGCGCGCGTTGCGCTGATCGGAACGTCGCGGGGCGGAATCATCGGCATGGCGATGGCGACAGTGGCGAAGCAGCGGCTCGCAGGCCTTCTTCTCAATGACATCGGTGGGCAGATCGAGGCCGTGAGCCTTCAGCGCATCGCCGAGAGGACTGGTCTGCCTGTGCGCTATGCCAATTGGGATGAGGCGGCCGAAGGATTTGCGCACAGTGCAGTGGGTTTTGCTCCCTTGCCCCGCGACGTCTGGCTCAAGGTGGTGAAACGCATCTACCGCGAGTCCGGCGGGGTGATTGTCGAGAACCATGATCTCGCGCTGGCAAGAACCCTTTCACCACCTGAGGAAATTGCAGTGGGAAAGCCCGCCGAGCTTTGGCCGCTGGTACCGGGACTGGCGGGATTGCCGCTTGCTCTCTTGCGTGGTGAAGGCTCGGACCTGCTGTCAGCCGCCACAGTACAGCGCATGCAGGAAATCCTTCCCGATTTGCAAACGACAACAATTCCGGGCCGCGGGCATGTGCCATTCCTCGATGAAACGGAGAGCATCACCGCCATTGAAGATTGGATTTCGCGCGTGGATGAAGCAGAAAAAGGCCGGTGACCCGGCCTTCTCCTTAATTATTCCGTAGGCGGATCAATGCTTCTGCGTGCGCGAGCCTGAGACGCCGCCGGTGCCATAGAGCTTGGCGAATTCTTCCTCATTGCCCTCGGCCAGAAGTCTTGCCTGATTGACCCATTCCTCGCGGCGTATGCGGCCGTTGAATTTCAAGTGGTCATCGACCCAGTTCACTTCGGCGGCAGACCAGCCCGCAACCTGGTCGAAGTGGAAGATGCCGAGCGAATGTAGAATCTTCTCGTTCTTCGGGCCGACGCCGCTGAGGCGCTGGAGATTGTCGGCCTTGCCACCGCGAGCCGCGGCCATGCCGCGCGGCCGCGTCAACTGGCCATGGGGTGTTGCGGCGGACGGAACGGTTGCACCCGAGGCAGCAATGGCGGGTGCGCCTCCTGCGGCCATCATCGCCGGCTCAGTTCCAAACATCTGCCGCAGCAGACAGCCGATGCAGCAGCCCAGGAAGTAGGCCAAAAGCATCCAGACGGCGAGTTCGATGAGATAGTGAAGCATGATTGTCCCCTATCCTCTCAACTCTTCGAGCTATCGCAAGTGGTCCAGCCGACCCAGCAGCCGATCAGCAGCGCCAGGAGCAGCCAGTACCAATTGTGTTCGACAAGGATCCAGGTGTCGTGCCAGTTGAATAATTCGTTCATCGCCCTCGTCCCTATTTCACGACCGTGAATTCAACACGGCGGTTTTTCTCACGCGCAGCACCCGTCAGGGCCGGATCAAGCGGGTTCTTTTCGCCATAGCCCTTGGTGGAAAGGCTTCCGTCGGTCACGCCCGCCTCCTTCAAGGCCGAGAAGACGGTTTCGGCGCGGCGCTCGCTGAGGCCCTGGTTATAGATGGCGGGGCCATAGTAATCGGCGTGACCTGCTATTTCGACCTTCATGGTTGCGCAGCGCTGATCCTTGAGCAGCGCGGCATACTGACTGAGAGAAAGTGAGGCGATTCCCTCAAGATTCGACTTGTCGAAGCCGAACCGTACCGGGAACACCTTGTTGAGAGTGTTCAGCGTTGCCTCGCAATCGAACGTCCGTTCCGGGATGATGACCGGCGCTGGTTCAGGCGCTGCTGGCTCGGCTGATTCGACAGGTTCAGCCGATGCTGGCGGCGGCGCAGGCTCCGCCTTTGGCGGAATGGTGATCGTTGCACTCGCCTCACGGGTATCACCGGCGGGACCTTTCGAAGTAAAGAGGACAGTATAGGTGCCCGGCTCGAGGCTTGCGGCACGCGGGGCAAAGGTGAAGACGCCCTGGCCATCGGAGGTGAGCGCGGCACCCTTGCCTAATTCATAGGTGCGGCCCGCGAGTTCAGCCTGGAGATTGAGGGCAGTTCCTTCAGACCAGCGCCCGGTGATGGGATAGGGCCAGACGGCATCCGCCGGTGGCTGCTTCACCGCAAGGCCGATTTTCGGCGGAGGCGGAGGAGCGGCTGATGGCGTTGGCGCGGCGGGCTTTGCTTCAGCAACCACAATGCCGGCGGCGGCTGTGGTGCTTTGCACGCGGCCGCGGCTGTCGGTGCTGCTGATGTCTACATCATAGCTGCCGGGAGGCAGTGGCGTTGGCAGCGCAAGCGTCCAGTTGCCGCCGCCATCGGATGTGAGTGGGCTTCCAGCTGCCCCAAGGTCAGCCGAAAGATTCGCAGACGGAATCGAAACCTTGAGATTGCTCGAAAGCTGTTCGGACCACGTGCCCGCGATGGAAGGCGGCGAGCCTTCACCTGAATAGGCGGTGACAGCCGGTGCATCCGGCGGCACGGCATCAACTTCGATTTCAGCAACGCCCTCATCCTTCATGGACTTGCCGCCCGAATCGGTGGCGGTCACCACCACGTCATAGATGCCGTCCTTCATGCTTGCGGAGGGAATCAGTGACCAGATGCCTTCCTTGGAACTGAGGTTTGCATCCTTGCCCAGAGTGTAAGTCTTGCTGCCCAGGCCAACGGTGAGGCCCGTAGCAGCTTTGTCGGGCCATGTGCCCTTGATGATAGGCAGCCCCGTGAGATCAAGCTGTTTCTCCACGGTGGGTGGCGTGAGTTCTGCAACAGGTGCAGGTGCCGGAGCAGCCGGAGCCTCAGCCTCTGCCGGAGCGGGTGGTGGCGTGGGCGGCGGGGCCGGTGCCATCGGTTCGGGAATCACGATGGCGCCCGTCAATTTTGCGGTGGTTGTGGCCCCTGCTGCGTCATTTGCTGTGAATTCCACGTCATAAGTGCCGGGGGCCAGTTTTGCTGCGGGTGCGAAGGTGAAATTGCCTTTGCCGTCGGAGGTGAGGGCTGCGCCCCTGCCCAGTTCATAGATGCGGGCGCCGACCGTTGCCTTGAGGGTAGCTCCCGGCGCTTCCGGCCAGGTTCCTGTGATGGCATAGGGCCATTTGGCCCCGGTGGGCACGGCAGCCGGAGCCAAAGGAATCGGCGGTGGTGCGGCAGGTGCTTCGGCGACTGGTTCCGGCGGAGGTGGCGGTGGTTCAATCTTAAGCTGTGGCGAGGCCATGGCAGTGCGCACGCCATAGGTGCTGGCCACGGCATTTACAGCGGCATCGGCAGCTTCCTGGCTGGGACTGGTGCCGGTGACCACCAGATCGCGGCCATTGCCCTCGGCCTTGGCCCAGGCGGTTGCCTCATTGCCTGAAAGGGCGGTGTTTGCCCTGGAAAGGATGTCGGCTTTGAGTCCTCCGCTGCTGATAGTGGCGGCGGCAAGCCAAGGAAGACCCGCCCCCAGCAGGACCCATGGAATCACCCATTTCGACGGGCGGCATTTCGCCATGATGATCTACTCCCCCTCTTGCTTAGGTGCCGGCCTACGCACTGCAACACGCCACGGCGCGAGTCGGAAAAGCTGCCTCTATTAGGGCGTTATTAGCAACTGCACCGAGTCTTGGCTATGTTGATTGTGAACGCGGCCAAAACCGCAAATCGCCTTTGTTTTTACAGTTATTTTACAGTTTCGCCAATTCAGGCGCGGCGGTGCGCAGCGACTGTATCCCCTCTGCCACATCTGGCGGGAATCTGGTCAGAACGAGGCCGAATGTGTTGACGATTGGTTAATGGACATGGAAAGTTGGGTTGTGCGGTGGCATGTGCTCTGCATTGCCTTCCCTTTCAGTTTTCGCCGGGGATCGGGGGGCTATCTAAGTGAAAAGATTGGGAGAAACCGATGAAGGTGATGAAACTCGCGCTC
>JAIBJH010000212.1 GCA_020029455.1 Hyphomicrobiales bacterium | reverse complement strand
AAAGGCGAGGAAATGCCGGAGGCGGCTTTCCGAAGGATTGACGCGGATCGAAGCGAAAACATCCAGAAGCGAGGGTTCACCCCTGCCGCGCCGCCAACCACCGATGACAACATCAGTCATTTCTTTAGCCATTACTCATAAATTTAGCCATTGCTAAACTTTAAGATAGCATGGTTTTGGCTATATGCAAGTGGTGGCGCAGGCGAGGGTTGCTCGAAGTCTGAAAGACCGCTCATTTCCTCCCCACAGGGGGGAATCATCAAGGCGATACTGTCTCGCTTTGGACTGCTACCGCCCGATCAGGATTTCGCGGAAAACATCATCAAGGCCGATACTGCGCTTGCGCTTCCGAGTGCTGCGCCGCTGTGGATAGTAGCTGGAATAGCGCCTGCGCCTCCGGCGCGGAGCAAGCTGACGGGCCGCGCCTTGCATTAGCCCTTTCACCAGCGCCGCCAATATGATGGAGAGAATTCCTCCACCTTCGGATGAAGCAGCTCGCGGCGCATAGCCCGTAAGCTTCGGCGCATTGGAGGCGGACAAGGTTGCCAGCACAGCCGTGGCGCTGATGCAGGCCAGCGCATAGGCCTGCAGTTTCTCCAATCCTCCGGCGAGCCCGCCAAGCGCAGCCTCCGCCCCTTGCGCCGAACCATAGAGATCATCGAGGATCGCCGCGCCATCGCTATGCGCGTCACGGTCTGTCAGGGCACCATCGTGCTGCAGTTCCGAAACATCGCCTTCCTCGATGAGATCAAGAAGCTGCTCGAAATCCTCCGGACTCTTCGCCGCCTTGTCTTTGAGTTGCTGGGCGATGGCAGCCGCCAGCTTTTCAATGGTGGCCTCGGCCTGCACTTCGCTGACGCCGGAAGCCTTCGCCGCATTGGCAAAGAACCGTCCGCCCTCGGCGTTTTCCAGAATGGCAATGATCGACACGTCACTTCCCCCGTTCCAGTTCATCGGTGATTCTAAAGGCCCAGGCGACCGAGGCAATGCCAAAGATCACCGAGCCGATGGCCGTGCCCACCATGATGCCTTCCACATTGCCGAGCCTGCTTCCCGCCATGGCGAAGGGAATGGTGCCGAGTGTGGCCTTGCCCCAGTTGAACCAGGTGGAAAGGGCAGGGCGGCCCAAATTGTTGAAGGCCGCCTGCGCCACGAACTGCGCGCCGGTGAAGGCCCAGGAGATGGCGATGAAGCTGCAGAAATAGACAATGAGTTCATGGGTGCGGCCTGAGGCGAGAAACGCTTCGGCAATCTGATTGCGAAAGAGAAAGAGGATGAGCGAGGTTATGAGCGTGTAGACAATGGCAAAACCGAGTCCGTCCTTGAGGGCGCGCCGCACCCGCGCGAAATTTCTTGCCCCAAAATTCTGCCCGATGATGGGCCCGACCGCTCCCGACAGCGAAAAGATGATGCCGAAAGCCACCGGAACGATGCGCCCGATGATGGCATTGGCCGCAACCGCCGCCTCGCCATAGGGAGCAACGACCCAAGTGGTGTAGGCCACGATGAAGGGTGTTGCCAGTTGCGTGAGCATCGCCGGAAAAGCGATGGCCCAGATCGGCCGGAAGTCGCGGAGGAAATCTGCAAGGCGCAAAGGCCCCAGAAACCTGTGCTTCACCGCAAGGCCATAAAGCCCGAAAGCCAGCGCCATGGCATTGGCGATGATATGGGCGAGCGCCGCGCCCTTGATGCCAAGCCCCAGCCAGAAGATGAAGATGGGATCGAGAATGACTGTCGCCGCAGCCGAACCGAGGGTGATGAACATGGCGCGCACCGCGTCACCCTTGCCGCGCAATGCAAAGGCGCAATTGACCGCCGTTGCAAGAAGCACAAATCCCGGCGTCAGAATGTAGATATAGGAGAGCGCAAGGCTGAGCGCCTCGCCCCGCGCGCCGAGGAATGTGAGAATCTCCGTCGCGAAGAACACAATGAGCAAAGTGTAGGCGGCCGAAATGAGCACGGTGAAAACGAGCGAGCTCGTGGCAAATTCCTTTGCCCGCGCCACATTCCCCGCACCTAGTGAGCGCGCCACCAGCGCCGAGGCCGCAATGCCGCTGCCGAGGCTCAGCGAAAGATTGGTGAACGACAAAACGCCGGCAAAGCCGATGGCCGCCACGACATCGGTGTCGCCCAGTAAACTCAAATAGAACAGGTCGGCCAAATCTGCCGCGAACATGGTCATGAGGCCGATAGCACCGGTCAGCGTCATGGTGATGACATGCCGCAAGGTTGAGCCCTGCGTGAAGCGGGCAATGGGCTCGGCAACGGCGGTCATAGTTCAAAACCTTTCATTCTGGCATCTTCTGCCAAAAGCTTGGCAGAGCGGAAATGGTGGCTCGCGATGCCAGCCATGCGCGCACCCTCGACATTGGATTTCTTGTCGTCGATGAACCAGCATTCGGAAGGCTCGCGGCCGAGCACCTTGAGGAGACGGCGATAGCTCTCGGGATCTGGTTTCTTCGCTCCGAACTCGTAGGAACAGAAAGTGTTCTCGATCAATGCCGCCGCTTCCGGAAAGAGCGCCCCGAAATGCTTTTTCACCAGGGGGCCGTTATTGGTGTAGAGCGCCAGCTCCGCGCGGGCCTTGATGCTCTTGACGATGGCAAGAACTGCAAGATTTGGTTCCATGGCGGCGCGCCGCGCTTCAACCCACTTCTCTTCCGAAATGTTGTAGCCAAGCCGTGCCGAGAAGGCCGCAAGATAATCCGTGCTTTCGGGAAAACCACCCGCATCCGAGGCCGATTCAAAGCCTGAGTCCCAAATCGCTGCCTGCACGTCGCGCGCTGTCACATCGGCGATCTTGGCAAGAAAACGCAAGCGCTTGCCGAGATCGTAGTGGCAAAGTACATCATCCATATCAAAGATGACGAGTTGCGGAAGTGCCATGGGCCTATGCGGCTTTGGTGCCGCCCACGGTAAGACCATTGATGCGCAGCGTCGGCTGACCGACACCGACTGGAACGCCTTGGCCCGCCTTGCCGCAGGTGCCGATGCCCTTGTCGAGGGCAAGATCATTGGCCACCATCGAAATGCGCTTCAAGGCCTCTGCGCCCGAGCCGATGAGGATTGCGCCTTTGACGGGCCGCGTGAGCTTGCCGTTCTCGATGATGTAGGCTTCCGTGACGGTGAAGACGAATTTGCCAGAGGTGATGTCCACCTGTCCGCCGCCGAAGGATTTGGCAAAGAGGCCGGTCTTCATGGAGGCCAACACTTCCTCCGGTGTGCGTTTGCCATTGAGCATGTAAGTGTTGGTCATGCGCGGCATCGGCACATGGGCATAGGATTCGCGCCGGCCGTTGCCGGTGGGCTTCTGCCCCATGAGCCGCGCATTGAGCCTGTCCTGCATATAGCCCACAAGAATGCCGTTCTCGATGAGGGTCGTGCAGTTGGAAGGCGTTCCTTCATCGTCAATGGTGATGGAGCCGCGCCGGTCGGGAATGGTGCCGTCATCGACGATGCTCACATCTTCCGAGGCGATGCGCTGGCCCATCAGTCCGGCAAAGGCAGATGTGCCCTTGCGGTTGAAATCGCCCTCAAGCCCATGGCCGATCGCTTCATGCAAGAGAATGCCGGGCCATCCCGGCCCCAGAAGCACATCCATTTCGCCGGCAGGAGCAGCTTCCGCATCAAGCGCCACCAGCGCCTGACGCAACGCTTCGTGTGTTGCTTCCTTCCAACGTTCCTCCGTCAGGATGGAAAGAGGATCGCCACGCCCGCCAAAGCCATCGGTGCCCGTGCCCTGTAATGTGCCATTGTCGGTGGTGATGGAAATATTGAAGCGGAGCAGCGGCCTCACGTCGCGGTAAAGGCTGCCATCGGGCCTGATGATTGAGACATCCTGGAAATCCGTGGCGACGGAGGCGGAGACCTGTCTCACCTTGGCATCGAGGCCCCGCGCATAGGCATCAACTGCTTCAAGCAGCGCCACGCGCTTTGCAAAACCCAGCGCGTCTGCCGGATTCTTATCGGAATAAAGTTTGCGGTTGGTGCGCGGCGGCGCATCGGCAACCGTCGCGGTTTTACCCTGGCCGAGGATGGAACGGCAGGTTTCTCCGGCACGTTTCAGCGCCGAGGCGGAAAGCTCGGTTGCATGTGCATAGGCGACCGTTTCGCCGGAAACGGAGCGAAGGCCGAAACCCTGCGCATCATCAACGCTCGCCGATTTCAGCTTGCCGTCATCGAAGACCAGGCTTTCCGCCTGACGCCGCTCGATGAAAAGCTCGCCGTCTTCAGCGCCGTTGAGAAGCTCGCCCACCAGGCGCTTCGCCTCGTCGCGTCCGAGATCCGGTGAAAATGAATCAAAAGAGGTATCGCTCGTCACGTCAGCGCTCCATGCGGTTGCTATAGCCGCATTACATCACGCAAACGCGGCGGGAAATCTCAGTATTTTGCCAGTTCGGCAACGGCCGCGCCAAACCCATCCAGCGAGACATTCATTGGAATGCCGCTGCCGGCCTTGGCATAGATATAGAAGGTCGACTTACTGCCCTTCTTGAACTTGCCCAGCGTTTCATCGCTGAACTCGCCCATGGCCTCGCAGATACGTGGGGCGCATTGGGTGAATTGCAAGCGGTTGGGAAGAGCCGCACCGTCGATTTCAACGGGAATGCCGGTGGGCAGGAAAACGCCGATAGGCGCCAGCACACGCATCATGGTGGCCGTCTTGTCGCCGCTCTTGATCTGGCTGACGATCACGGTGATTGCCAAGGTTTCAATCTTTTCGTTTTTCGTGGTCTGCACCATGCCGCAGGACTTGGTGACAGGCGGCTTGGGCTGGCCCTCGGGCACCAGAATTTCCGAACACTCAACCGACCAGGAGCCGTGGGTTGCCACCTTCTCAGTCTTAATCTTGGGCTGATTGCCTTTTTGCTGTCCCGCGCGCGGGCCAAAGGCTGCACCTGGAGGCGCTTCGGCATCGGTTTTCCCTTCGGTGCTGTCCTGCGCGAAGGC
>JAIBJH010000211.1 GCA_020029455.1 Hyphomicrobiales bacterium | reverse complement strand
AGGCTGGCATAGCGTTGGCCTTCACATAGGCGCTGATGCCCGGGTGCAACTGACCGAAGGCGTGGGAAAGCCCTCCGCCGATGATCACGCGTTCCGGGCTGAAGAGATGCGTGAGGCTGGTGATGCCGACGCCGAGCAGGCGCGCTTCTTCCTCCACCAGCGTGATCGCGAGCTCATCGCCATTCCCGGCGGCAGTGAAAACATCCACGGACTGAAGCGTTTCGGCGCCGGCATGAAGGCTGGAGCGCGGCGCTGCCTCGGCGGCCAGGCGCGCCCGCGCCGCAAAGGCAGGCCCCGCCGCATAGGCTTCCCAGCAGCCAATGTTGCCGCAGGCACAGCGCAGTCCGCTGTGATCAATGCAGAGATGGCCCACATGGCCTGCTAGGCCCTTGCGCCCATGAAGCACATGGCCATCGGCGATGATGCCTCCACCAATGCCGGTTGAAACCGTGACATAAACAAGCGAGCGTAAGCCTTCGCCTGCGCCGCGCTTCCATTCGCCGATGGCTGCTGCGATGCCGTCATTCTCCAGCCAAACATTGTGTCCCAATGCGCCTTCGAGCGCCTCGCGCAGGGGGAAATTTTCAAAGCCCGCAATGGTTGGCACGCGCAGCGCAATGCCGCTCTCGGTGTCGATGGGGCCTGGCGAACTGACACCCGCGCCGAGTATTTCCGCGCGGGGAATGCCAGAGCCAACCTCCAGTGCGGCGGAAGCGATGGCGGCAACCACGGCTTCCGCGCCCGCGGTGGCCGGTGTTGCCCCCGCATGACGGCGCACCATTTTACCATTCTTGTCAACGACGGCGGTCCGGAGCTGCGTTCCGCCCAAATCTATGGCGAGGGCGTATTTCATGGCTCACAGAGCCTTTGCCCATGCCATGCGCGCTGCAAGATCAGGTGCTGCGAAGGCAAGCGAACCCAGCACGACAGTCTCTGCTCCGGCCTTGCGCAGGTCCGGCACGGTGTTTTCACGGATGCCGCCATCGGCAGCGAGCACAATGCGGTGCTGCGCATTGGCGCTATTGATCATGGTTTTCGCTTCACGCAACCGGTCACAGGCGGAGGGGTTGAGCGACTGGCCCTTCACGCCGATTGCGGTGCCAAGCAGTGTGAGAAACTGCAAGTCCTGCAATAAGGGTTGGGCGCGAGCGACGGGCGTATCCACCTTCAGCACGGTACCTGCCGCAAGCCCCATGGCATTGATCGCCGCAATGGCATCCGCAGCATTGCTGTTTTCGGCATGGACGCTGATGATGTCAGCGCCCGCCTCAGCAAACTGGTCAATCTGTGCCAGCAGAATGCTGTCGGCGCACATCAGATGTACATGGATGGGAATGGTGCTTGCCTTGCGGATGGCCGCCACCTGATCGGGGAAAAACAGAAGGGCCGGGGCGAAATGCCCGTCCGCCACGTCAATGTGCAGCACATCTGCGTGGCCTTTGATGCGCTCCAGGTCGAACGCGAGGTTCAACAGATCGGCCGACCAGATGGAGAATTCGGCAATCAGCCTGTCATTGGGCAGGGCGGCAACGGGCATCAGACATGGTCCTCAAGAAATGACAGGAGGGTTGAACGGAACTCGGACAGATAACGCGCCTTGTCAACGCCCTTAGGGGTGATGAGTTTCAGGAGCGAACCTGGAATGAGGGCATGAAGCGTCTCGGCATGGGCAAGCGGGTGGATCACGTCCTGGTCCGTGGCGATGATGAGCGTGGGAATGCGTAAGGCCTCGAGTTGTTTTTCCGTGATGCCTGGGCCATCGCTGGCAATGCGCATGAGCAGGGCGGCGGTTGTTGCAATCGGTTCACGCGCGAAGAAGCCAGTCAGTGAATTGAGGTTATCAGGCGCAAGATCTGCCAGCCGCCTTGCCGTGCCACTCTGCAGGAAAGCAGCCCTGGCTTCCTCGGGCGGCAAGTATGACAGAAGCTCGCCCACTTCGAAATTGGGAGCACAATTTTCGGGAGCCGCCGCCGCAACCCATGCTGGGCGGGCCATGATGAGCGCTTTCACAAGGTCGGGACGGGTTACAGCAAGGCGTGTGGCAATCGCCGCTCCCATGGAGATGCCGCCGACGACACAGGGCGCGAGTTTGCGTTCTTCGATCAGACTCGCAAGATCCTCTGCGAAGGTGTTGATCGAGAATCGTTTTTCATCGCCAGCAGGAGAGGCGCCATGGCTTCTGCATTCGAGTGTTACGAGGCGAAAACGCGGGTCATCGGGAAAGGCTTCGGCGGTCTGGGCGGCACTGCCGCAGAGCCCGTGCTGGAAGACGACAGGTGTTCCTCCTTTGCCTTCCACAACATTGAGTGAAAGACCATCGCGGATGAATGCCGTGTTGTGCATCAGGCGCGTTCCAACTGGTGATGCAGGAAAGCAGCAACGGCTGGAGCTTCTGCTGCAGTCAGGCCATGGGTGACGAGGGGGCCGGTGAAGCCTGACTTTCGCAGTTGCCCAAAGAAATGTGGATAGTCGAGCACGCCCCTGCCGGCAGCCGCGAATGAGCCATCGGCTGTGCGGTCCTTGGCATGGGCCATGACAATCCGGTCGGCCAGAAGATCGATGGCATGGGAGACGGTCCGGCGCTGCTCGGCTGGCGTTGCGATCTCGAAGAGGTTCGCCGGATCGAGCACGATCTTGAGGCGCGGGCTTTTCATGTCACTGATCAGTTGTTTTGCCTTAGCGGCTGAACTCACAACATTTGCCAGTTCAGGCTCGATGCCAAGGTCAACACCAAATTCATCGGCGATGGTGATGGCGCGTTCCATTGATTGCAGAAGATCGCGCCAAGCCTCAGGGCTGTCATTGCCGGGATGCCAACGCCACTGGTCGAGTGGGTCGCGCGTGCCGGTGCAAAGGGTGAGAAGGGGGATCGAGAGTTGCGAGGCAGTTTTGGCAAGTATGCGCAAGTGACCGTGACCTTTCTCGCGCACGGAAGGGTCAGGGTGGATCATGTTGTAGGTGGCGGAGAGGGCGCAGAGCGATACAACGGATTGATTCACTGCCTGTCGGATTTCAGCAACTACTGCATCGTTGATTTCGTCAGGAAGAGAGCCAAGGCCGGAGCAAGCCATGTTGTATTGCGCGGTGACGAAGCCTGCCACCTTCACCTGCGGCAGAACCTCGGCAGCACTTCGCCCGTCAAATGTCTTGGCGAATATGCCGAGCTGCATCAAACGCCGCCCCAGACATCGGCAAGGGCAACTTCCTTTCCGCTTTCGGCGGATCGGGCGATGGCCACCATGGCGCGGACGGAGGCAATGCCGTCATTCACATCGGCGCCCGTCATAGGCTTGCCGTGAAGAATGACATCGGCAAAGCCTTCAAGCTGCCTGCGGTAGAAGTGCCCGTCCGCACCGAGCACGCGGTGCGATGCGCCATCGGCCTCGCGGAAGATATCGACATCGGATGACCTGTAGTACCAGGGATTATAGGTCTTTGCGATGACGCTGCCGTTCTTGCCATAGATATGGAAGCCTTCGTGCCAATCCATGCGCACGGCTAGGGTGAGATCGATATGGCCGAGCGCACCGCTGGCAAAATTCACATCCACGAACCAGCAATGCATGCCCTTATTCTCAGAGAGCCGTGCGAGCACCGAGACAATATCGCCGGCGAGATAGCGCGCCGTGTCGATCAGATGGCAGCCATGGGCCAGCATGTAGTAGCGGCGCAGGTTGGCCTTGGGATTTTCGGCGGGCTTTTTCGCATTCTTGCTTGCGACGATGAGCGGCTGGACCGCATCGGTCATGGCATAGCGGTGGGTTGAATCGCAGTACCACGCCTTGAAGGCGACGAGATCACCCATCTCGCTGGTGATGAATTGCTTTGCCGCTTCGAGTCCCGGATCGAAGCGTTTCATATGGCCAACCTGCAGCACTTTGCCGGAAGTCTTCACAGCGCGGCCCAGCTCTTCTACTTCCGCGACGGTGATCCCCAGCGGCTTTTCGCAGAGCACATGCTTTCCAGCCGCCAGCGCGCGCAGCGAAGCGGGAACATGGAAAGCATCGGAAGTGGCGATGATCACTGCATCGACTTCCGGGTCGGCCAGCATCTTGTTGTAGTCGGCGTAGGTTTTTCTAGCGCCGTGGGTGAGAGCCATGCGCTCGCGCAAGTCTTCGGCCACATCGCAGATCGCAAAAAGCTCGGCATTCTTCGCCTTGGTGCAGCTTTCGAAATGGGCTGCCTGGGCGATCTGGCCCGCTCCCAACACGCCGACGCGCAGTAGTCTTTCTTCCTTTTTTGCCATGTCCTGTGACCTGCTTTCAGGTGGCAGTTAGCAGGCTTGGCAGAGCAGTTTCAATTCCTGCCGGCAGATCGGCTGTCAGGCCTGGGGCGGGTTGAGGTCGGCGTCCAGCTTCTTTTCGAGTTCCACCATATCGGCAGGTAGCGGCAGCCCCATGGCCTTCAGTTGGGCGAGCTTCTGGCGGATCAGTTCATGCAATTCGTGCATGTCTTCCGGCTTGTCCTCAATCGAAGTGAGCAACAAGGCAATCCGGGTATTCAACTCATCAAGTGCCATGACCATGCTTCCAAAATTCCAGATCAGTTTGCGGCTTCAAGCGGGCCGGCGCAAGGCCTGAAACACAAAAGGCACCTGAAGAGGTGCCCTTGCATTTGAACTGAGGTGGCGTCCTGTTCACTCCGACGGATTTTCGGCCAGATTCCGTCTTATGTCAGCACTTGATGCATGATCTTGTTCCGGAACATCTTCTGGAATGCTCAAGCGCTTCATTTTTCTCAACGAGGTGAACTCATGATTAACCGCAGAATGTTCTTGGGCGCCGGGGGTGCCATAGCCCTTTTCTCGGAATCTGGCGCTAGATCCTGGGCTGCAGATGGCGTCAGGAGTGTCACGGCCATCACGACGGTGGATGGCAGCGGGCAGAAGCTTTCAGCCGTGGCAATCCAATATTCAGCTGTGGTTGAGAGCGAAGGTTTGAAGTCGGAATCCTTCAGCGTAGAGGGCC
>JAIBJH010000033.1 GCA_020029455.1 Hyphomicrobiales bacterium | reverse complement strand
AATCTGGTCGAGAGTGTCGTCGGCGCGGAGGATGCCGGTTTCAACCGCGTCCTCGATGGACTTCGGAGAAGAGGCCGTGAGTTCAATGACTTTGGCAACTGATGACATGGTGCTACTCCTCTCGGCCTGAACAAATGGGCCTGTGCAAATCCGCCGCTGGCCGCTTTACGGCCTCATGCTGCGGCGATATTGAGTTTGACGCAAGAGAAACAGAAGACACCCAATGGCCCTGCACATCCTCAAGCTCTGCGTTGGCGTAAGTGAGATCGACGATCTCAAACGCTGGGTCGCAGATTGCCGCAAGGGCAAGGACACACTTGATCATGTGACGCGCATGTTTCCCCGGCGCAAGGATGAAATCCTGCAAGGCGGCTCGCTCTATTGGGTGATCCGCGGTTTCATCCTGGCGCGCCAGCCCATCGCCGGCCTTGAACCAGTGACGGGCAAGGACGGCATCGAGCGCTGCCGCATTGTCTTCAAGCCGCAGATCATCCCGGTGCGGCCGACGCCACGGCGCGCCTTCCAGGGCTGGAGATACCTCGCAGCTGCCGATGCGCCGCCCGATCTCGCCCGCGCCGGCAAGGCTATGCAAGGCATGCCGGAGAAGTTACGGCGCGAGCTCTCGGAACTTGGCTTGCTATGAGCGAGCTGGTTCAGGCTGCCGTATAAACGAAAGCCCCATCCTTGGCTTCGGCGCGGCCGAGGCCGGGGTAGGGCCAATGATAGCCCAGCATCAGTTTCTTTCCGGTGGCTGCCATGTCGAGCAGCATGCGGCGGCTCTTGGCGGCTGCCGCGCCATCGGCGTCGAAACCGAATTTCCAATCGGGATGGGCGAAGAAGATCTTCGGAACGGTGACAACATCTCCCGTCAGGATCAAGCCATCGCCGCCCGCAAACTCAAACGAGACATGGCCCGGCGTGTGGCCGTTGGTGTCAATGACGTTGATGCCCGGAACAACTTCTGCTCCCGTCTTGAACATCGACACCATGTCCTTGATGGCCAACAGTTGGCCTTGGGTGGCCCTGACCATGCCTTCCAAATCCTTGGGCACCATGGAGGCGAGTTCAGGCTTGATCCAGAAGTTCCATTCATTCTCGGCCATATGATAGGAGGCATTGGGGAACACGGGGCCGCCATCCTTGCCGAGTGTGCCCCAGAGATGATCGGGGTGGGCGTGGGTGTAGATCACCTTGGTGACGGATGCGGGCTCCATGCCGGCGGCCTTCAGGCTTTCGGCAATGTGGCCGGAAGTGGCGTCCATGTTGGTACCGGTGCCCGTGTCGAAAAGGATCACATCTTCACCGGATTTCACGACGACGGGGCTCAGCTCCACCGGGTTTGTTTGCGCATCAACCGCCAGACCCAGCAAGACGCGCAGTTCTTCCGGCTTGGCATCGGGCGAGACCACGGCGACTGGCAAAGCGAAGGTGCCATCGCTCACCACCGTAATGTCGAATACGCCCTGCTTGAAGGAATGGGGACCCGCCAGGGCGAGCACCGATTTCGGCAGAACGCCAGCAGCGATGAGGCCCGATGCGGCGGCGAGGAACTTGCGGCGGTCGAGGCGGATGATACGGGTTGGGTCATGAAACATGGTGCACATCTCCAAAATGGGGATACAATCAGGCAACTTGGGTGTGGCAAAGATGTAACCGGCAGCATCACATTATTGTGACGGTCTGCGGGTTCTGGAAAGGGCAAAGGAATGTCGTTCTGGAAAAAACTATTCGGCGGCGGGGCGGGTTCAGCTACGCCGGTCACGGCCAAAACTCTCGACTACAAGGGCTATCTGATCGAAGCGCGGCCCTTCAAGGAAGGCGGCCAATACCAATTGGCCGGCCGGATCAGCAAGGATGGCAAAGAGCACAACTTCATCCGTGCTGACAAATTCTCAGATGCGGAAAGCGCGGCGGAGATTGCGATCGCGAAAGGGCAGCTGATCGTGGATCAGATGGGCGACAGGATGTTCTCGTGAAGATCCTCTACTTCAACGCGCAGTAGGGCAGTACGACCGCGCAGTATGCATACCGCGGCCTTTCAATCTTCTTCTTCACCCAAGGGTCATCGGCATTGACCTTCTTCGGTTTGGCGGGTGCTGCCGCTTCTTCCGGTGGGGTGCAGGTCACGGTCGGCGTGCCGAACTTGATTTTGCTTTCGAATTTCCTGGGGATTGATTTCTTTCGCCGCTCGATGAAAAGGAGTGCGCGTTCGCGCGCGTCGGCAACGTCCTTGCCCTTGATCTTCTTCTCGAGTTTCGTGCATGGGTCGATGGGTGCAGCATCGCCGCCGCAGCCCGCCAGAAAGAGCGGCAGGGAGAGCGCCAGAGCCCTTGCCAAGGTTGTTTTCAGAATACGCATGTACACACCCACTCCCGGGACTTCTCCCGACATCCGGGGGAAGAATAGGCTTGCGCCGTAACCGGCGGGTAAAGCGGATCCGGCGAAATAGAATGAATTGCCCAAACGTGCTTTCAGCAGGGTTGGCTGCCTCAGCCAATATCGTTGTAAATCAGATGGTTATAGCCATAATTTGGTGCGAGCCTTCAAGGCGGCTCTAGCTGTCTGATCCGATGACGTAGTTAAAACTGACTGAAATACGCTCGCCATCGGCCCGGTTGAGCGGCACTTCATGGCGCAGCCAGCTTTCCCAGAGAAGCAGCGTTCCGGCTTTCGGTGTTTCGCTCACATGGGACTTGAACTCGCGCGGCGCACCGGATTTTCTTGGAGGAGCCGCCATCATCATGGCGAGGCGTGGGTCTTCATAGACAATGGGTCCGGCGCCCTTGGGCACCTTCACATAGTAGGTTCCGCTGATCACGGAATTGGGGTGGATATGCGAGGTGTGGTGGCCGCCTTCCGGCATGACGTTGACCCACAGGGAATCGCATTTCGGCTTGCCGCCTTTCAGGTCCCAGTGCAGCGCCTTGGCAAGATTCGCGGCGTGCCGGTCGAGAAGGCGCTCAAGTTTGCCGAAAGCCGGAATGCGCCAAGGCAAGTCATTCAATGAGGCATAGGAGGTATATCCAGGATAGCCATGCTTCTCACACCAGCGGAGGCCCGCTGCATCATCACGGCTGAGTGAAAGTGCCGCCACTTCCAGTTCGGCGTTGAGGCGCGCGCCCGCAATGGCGTCAGCGCGATAGATATGTGTGGGGAAGAGTGCCGTGATCTTGCTCATGGAGCCCGCTTATCCTTCCTTCGCGAGCACTGGCAAGCCTGTTGATCATGCTCGGCTCAGCAGGTTAAGGGACTGTCATGACGCTGCCCCCTAGACTTCTTGAAGGCTATGCCAGTTTCCGGAAAGGACGCTATGCAGCGGAAGCTGACCGTTACAGCAGGCTGGGGCAGGGGCTGCAGAAGCCCACGACGATGATCATTGCCTGCTGCGACTCGCGTGCCGCGCCCGAAACGATCTTCGATGCTGGCCCCGGCGAAATCTTCGTCATGCGCAATGTGGCCAATCTGGTGCCGTCATACGCGCCCGACGGCAAGCACCATGCAACGAGCGCGGCAATCGAATTTGCGGTGATCGGCCTTGGCGTGAAGCATATCGTGGTCATGGGCCATGGCCGCTGCGGCGGCGTTCGTGCCATTGTCGATGGTAGTGATCCGCTCTCGGCTGGCGATTTCATCGGCAAGTGGATGTCGGATGTGCGCGACGTGGCGGATGCCGTGCGGCACGATCATGACCATGGCGATGATCTGCAGCGGGCGGTGGAGCGCGCCTCGGTGGAGCATTCGCTCGCCAACTTGCGTACATTCCCCTGGCTCCGCATGCGCGAGAACAAGCGGGACATTTCGATCCACGGCGCGTGGTTCGACATCGCGCTCGGCGAATTGTACGTCTATGAGGAAACCGAGCGAGTTTGGTCACTCATTGCCACTGCGTCTTGATCAGATGATCGAGTGACAAGCGCCCCGGACCCCACGCCATGATGGCGAGCGCCATGGCAGCCCAGGTCAAGTGCAGAGGCCAGCCACCGGGCACTGTGAGCTGTACGACAAGCGTCATCACCAGGAGCCCAAGAGCTGCAAAGCGTGTCGCCAGTCCCAAAACGAGGAGTATGGGGAGGAGAATTTCCGCCGAGCCCGCGGCAAACGCCACAACCGCCGGTGCGGGAAAAGCATAGGGGCCGCCAGGCAGATGCAGCTGGAACTCCGAACTGAAAAGCAGGATGGCAACATCGCTGAGTTGCAGAAAGCCATCCCATTTGTTGGCCCCCGAGCGCCAGAATGGAACCGCCAGGGCGAAGCGCAGAATGAGTTGTGTCAGGGACGGTTGGGCGATGGCGCGTATAACGCCATTTCCACGCTCGATGAGCCCGCCGATACCCGTCTGCCTGCCGTTGTCGCTTCGTTGCCGCTCAAAGGTCATGTTGATCGGCCTCCATGATTTGCAGCCGTGAAGGCTCCAGCCTCGATCATTCCAGCAATACTGGCCGAAAGATCAAACTGTGGATAATTGGCAAATGCCGCGGTTGCCGCAGCGCCTAACGTCTCGCCCACGATGAGGCGCAACAGGAACGTTGCTCCGCCCGATGGCAGGTGCCGGACTGTTACCTCAAGCCTAGGCCTTGTCACCAGGGCATCCTCTGGTTCGGTTTCTGTGATGGAGCCGACCGGACCTTCACTTCGGTTCGCCGCAAAAATGCTGACCGCCGGAAATCGCGAGCGCAGGACTCGCGTCGCGGGATGCGGTGTCAGAACAATATTCGCCAACTGTTCGGGAAGGATTGAGGCTAATGCCTGAGGTGTCAGCGGTTCAGCATCGGCGGCGTGATAGGAATCGAGCCAGGCGCGCTCGATCCGCGCGACATCTGCGAGCCAGGGCATCGCTTGGGCGTATTCGTAGCGCTCAATGAAATCAGGAAAATCATGGCCGTACTCGAACAGAAGCGGCGACGTTGGGGGCGTGGCGCGGACATGAAACCGCGCCATCGCACGAAAGAAATCCACGCCGGTAATGCGCTGCGTTGCCGGAAACGTTGCCACCAGCGCGTTGATCAGGCTGACCGTGACGTTGTTGCGGTAAACATTGTAGCGCTTGGCTGCGGCCTTGCCGTTTGGCCCTGAGACGACTGCGGGAGATGGTTGCTCCGGATCAAGCAGCGCAGAGGTGAAACCGGCCGCATAGCCAAGATGGTTTCCGAGATGGTGGATTTTTTGGTCAACGGGCTGCATTGGCTCTGCCTGGCATGAATTTCTGCGAGTGGTGGTCGAGAATGGCCTGGGCGGCGATTGCCTCCGCCTTGAGAATGGGCCAATCGGGAATAGCGCTGTCCCACTCGATCAGTGTCGGAACAGGCCCGCATTGGCCAATCACGATCTCGTAGAGAATCCAAACTGCGTTGGCGACCGGGCCGTCATGGCTGTCGATGAGCAGCAGGTCACCCTCGTCATCGGTCTGGCTCGCGTGTCCCGCCAAATGAATTTCACCAACATGATTGAGTGGAAAATCCGCCAGATAAGTGCGCGCGGAATAGCCGTGGTTGGTTGCTGAAACGAAAACATTGTTGACATCAAGAAGCAGGCCACAGCCGGTGCGCTGGGCGAGCTGGCGGATGAATTCCGTTTCGCTCATCGTCGATTCCGGAAAAACCACATAGGTCGAGGGATTCTCAAGCAGGATCGGACGGCCAATCGCTTCCTGCACTTCATTGATGTGATCGGCGACGCGGGCGAGTGTTGCCGGAGTGTAGGGTAGGGGCAATAAATCGTTGAAGTAGGTTGTGTTATGGGTCGACCATGCGAGATGCTCGGAAACAAGTGCGGGCTCACAGCGGTCAACAAGTGATTTGAAGCGCGCGAGGTGGGCTTTGTCGAGCGGTTGCGGACCTCCTATCGACATGCAGACACCGTGCAGTGACACAGGGTAATCGCGGCGAATGCGGGCCAGCGCATCATGGGGCGGTCCGCCGGCGCCCATGTAGTTTTCCGCATGGACCTCAAAGAAGCCACGTTGAGTCTCGTCAGCTAGGATCGAAGGCAGATGCTCATGTTTTAAGCTGGTGCCTGCGAGACCCGCTATGGGATGCGCCGGAAAGCGCAAGGCAGGCAATGGGTGCGCGGCCAGAGGAATAGCCAGTTCGTTCATTGCGGTCTCCGCTTTCCGGCAGACTTCATGTGATTAGGCTGGAACGTCGCGTGTCAGCGGCTCCGGTGAACCGTTACGATCGCCCGGCACCTTGATCGAGGCGCAGGTTCCGCCCCGCACGAATTTCCAGGCATTGCCCTGGAAGTCGATTGTAGATGTGCCCTGGCAGGTGGTGCCAGGCCCTGCCGCGCAGTCGTTCATGCCGGCCAGGGCGACGCCAAAACACTTCTCCTTGCCGGCAGCCATCGCCGCCTTGCCTTCCGCTTCGCTTAATGGGCTCGCGACCGCAAAGGACGCGAGGGCGGCGGTAACGGCACCGGCCAGAACGGCCGCGCCCACTATTGATCTTGTCGACATGTTTTTGTCTCCCATGGGTTTGGATAGCGCCCGCTAGCCGGGCGCGTGATGATTAATTCGGTCTGTGAGGCCCGAAGTTACATCGCGAGGGTGACACGATTTCGTGATTACCCGCCCATGGTTGGGACAAAATTTTTTCCATCATGTAACAATGCGTGGTCCACAGTCGAACTTGAAGGAAGACCGATTTGGAACGCAGGGACGAAGCAGAATTTGCCCGGCTTTTGCGCGCCGCCATTGCAGGAGACGAAAAAGCCTATGGTGAATTCCTTCAACATGCAGCTTTTCTCGTGCGGGCGTTTGCCCGCCGCAAGATCATGCAGGGCGGCATAGACCCGGAGGACGTCGTGCAGGAAACATTGCTGGCGATCCACTTGAAGCGGCATACGTGGCGGCAGGACGCGCCGGTCCTGCCGTGGCTCCTTGCAATAGCAAAATACAAACTCATTGACGCCTTTCGTCATCGTGGGCGGAGAGTGGAAATTGAAATTGGCGAGATTGCCGGGACTTTTGCTGGCCCCATATCCGAGACTGCCAGCAACCGCGAGATCGGCCATGCGTTGGCAACACTGGCGCCCGGCCAGCGCTTAGTCGTGGCGGCGATTTCCGTCGACGGGCGCTCAATCAGCGAGACGGCAAAGTGGCTGGGCATGAGCGAGACGGCCGTGCGAGTGGCATTCCATCGCGGCATTGCCGCGATCACTCAGCAATTTGGCCGGAAGCAAAATGGATACAAGTGAACTTATCAAGACGCTGGCCTCGCACTCCAAAGGAACTGCAAGGCCGCTTTCGACTGTGTGGTTGTGGGCGGCCGGCATGTCGATTGCGATTGCGGCACTTGTTTTCTTTACCGTGCTCGGTCTGAGGTCCGATATTACATCTGCTCTCGAAACGCCCCGTTTTCTACATAAGTTTCTGGTTGCTGCCGTGCTTGCCGTGAGTGCGTTCGTCTGCGTCCGCACGCTGTCGCGGCCTGGCGAAAACCGGCGCAATGCAATTCTCAGCCTCGCAATAGCACCTGCGCTCCTTGCAATGGCGGTCGCCGCCGAACTCTTTGCATTGCCGTCAGATGCGTGGGCAGCGACAATGATTGGCCGGAACAGCGTGGTCTGTTTGACATATATAACAATCATCGGCCTGGGCCCGCTTGCAGTCTTCCTGTGGACCCTGCGCTACAGCGCGCCCATGAATCCCGCCTTGGCAGGCTCAGTCGCCGGGCTGCTTGCCGGTGGAATCGCTGCCAGCTTTTATGCCGCCCATTGTACTGATGACTCCCCGTTATTTGTCGCCATGTGGTATACAATTGCCATCGCAATTCTCGCCACCCTCGGCGCTGCAGCGGCCAGCCGGCTGGCGCGATGGTAACCTGGATCGGGGGATTACTCAGGGAGCATAATTTCACAGCCTGTGAAACTGTCTGCCAGGGCGCGGCGCGCCGCAAATCCTGATTGCAGGTTCCAGCAATTGACGATGCCGAGGCGGAAGCCGCCGGGCGGCATGGGATGGGCATCGCCCGCTTTCGCCTCGTAGTAGGTGATCTGCAGGCTTGCCACATCAGGCATGGCGCGGATCAGTGATTGCTTTTCGGCGGAAGGATGCTTCGGCACGATGCCGTGACCGGCAAAGAGGGGAAGGGAGTAAGCCTCCCGCCTGCCACTATCATCGTAGCTCCATGTGCCTTTCTCATAAAGCCGGACGAGCGCATTGAGCCAACCGTTGCCATAAAGATCGCACCACTGGTCGGCAAAGCGCAAATGCATCTCAATGATGCGTCCACCGATGGATTCGAAATTCACCATGCCGGTGTAGCCCTGCATGTTTGTCGCAATCCATGACCGGAGATAGGAGGTCAAATCCTCTCGGCCGTCCTTCTCAATCGTCCAGTGCTTGAAGGTGCCGCCGCGCCAGGAAAGGCCATGGGTGTGGCGCAGCCATCTGCATTCGCCGCGCGCCACCGCGCAGTCCGTTGAGACATGATCGCCGGAGAGCAGGGTCATCCACATGTGACCATCGCGCCGAAAGCGCTCGAACTCTTCGCGCGAGGAGATGACGCGGCTGTCAACTCCCATGCCCTTGAGATTGACGGCCGGCTTGGAGAAGACCGGGAATCGGTCCGGCAGCGCGTCGTGTGTGCCGCAGGCAAGGCCCTGGCTCTTGGCGATATTTACCTTGTTATAGGTCCAGCGCCATTCGGGATACCACTCCCAACTGTCGATATCATCGGTGGGGATACGGACCTCCGGCGGGCAGTTGATGCCTTCAAAGTATTGAAATCGCCATGGGTCTCGTTCAAAAATGGGCATGACCGGAAGATAATCACATCGTTTGATCAAGGCTTAATCACATTGCCGTGCCAAAGCCTGTCAGTTGCCACAGAATTGCCACATGACGGGGCCGCCCCGGCCGTGCCATAAGAATTTCGTTCATATTCAGTTCAGGTCAAAATCCTCAAAATTGCCCCATGGGGACCACCCGGAGAAACCGTAACAGGAGAAAACCATGAAGAAGCTTGTCCAGATGATGACTGCGGCCGCGCTGGCCTTAAGCGTGGCCGTGCCGGCCACCATTGTGATGTCGGATGACGCCCTTGCACTTACAAAGAAGCAGGCAAGGAAGTGCCACTACTACGCCGAAGAGAAGTCCCGCAAGAAGACTAACAAGAGGGTGCTGGGCAGCATGATTGTCGGCGGTATTGCCGGTGCTGTAGCCGGAGATGTTCTCGGCGGTGGCAAGAAGACCTCGATCATTGCGGGTGCTGGCGGTGCCGCCGTCGGCATGGCCCATGGCGCCAGCAAGCGCGACAAGTATTACCGCAAATATTTCGCCAAATGCGCATCGAACTATGATGAGGACTACGGTGATGACGAGTTTGACGACTATGATTACTGAGTCCGTCTGACTACTAAAATTTCAGGGCCGGGATTTCTCCCGGCCCTTTCATTTTTGAACTACCCCATGGCCTTTTCGAGGTTCTTGTCGACAGCCTGGATGAAGCCTTCGGTGGTGAGCCACTGTTGATCAGGGCCGACGAGGACGGCGAGATCTTTCGTCATCTTGCCTTCCTCGATTGTGGCGACCGTTACCCTCTCCAGCGTCTCGGCAAAAGCCTTGAGCTTGGCGTTGTCGTCAAGCTTGGCGCGATGCTTCAAGCCTCCGGTCCAGGCGAAGATCGACGCGGTGGAATTGGTGGAGGTAGCCTTGCCCTGCTGGTGCAGACGGTAGTGGCGGGTCACCGTGCCGTGGGCGGCTTCGGCCTCAACCGTCTTGCCGTCGGGTGTCATCAGCACGGAGGTCATGAGACCCAGCGAACCATAGCCCTGTGCCACCAAGTCTGACTGCACATCGCCGTCATAGTTCTTGCAGGCCCAGACGTATCCGCCGGTCCACTTCATGGCGCTTGCCACCATGTCGTCGATCAGGCGGTGTTCATAGACGATGCCGGCCTTGTCGAAATCCGCCTTGAACTCGGCATCGTAAACCGCCTGGAAGATATCCTTGAAACGGCCGTCATAGGCCTTGAGGATGGTGTTCTTTGTAGAGAGATAGACAGGGAACTTGCGGTTCAGCCCATAGTTCAGCGAAGCGCGGGCAAACTCCTTGATGCTTTCATCGAGATTGTACATGGCCATGGCAACGCCGGCGCCCGGAGCCTTGAACACTTCCTTCTCGATCACCTTGCCGTCGTCGCCCGCGAACTTGATGGTGAGCGTGCCTTTTGAGGGGAAGGTGAAATCAGTGGCGCGATACTGGTCGCCGAAGGCATGGCGGCCGATGATGATGGGCTTGGTCCAGCCGGGCACAAGGCGCGGCACATTCTGGCAGATGATTGGCTCGCGGAAGATGACGCCGCCCAGGATGTTGCGGATGGTGCCGTTGGGCGACTTCCACATCTGTTTCAGGTTGAATTCCTTCACGCGGGCTTCGTCCGGCGTGATGGTGGCGCATTTGACGCCGACGCCGTGTTGCTTGATGGCGTTAGCGGCATCGACCGTCACTTTGTCCTCGGTCTTGTCACGGTTCTCGACGGAAAGGTCATAGTATTGGAGATCAATGTCGAGATAGGGAAGGATCAGTTCCTTCTTGATCTGCTCCCAGATGATGCGGGTCATCTCGTCGCCATCGAGTTCGACGACGGGCTTTGCGACTTTGATCTTGTCCATGAAATCCTCTGAAAGACGGGCTGTGAAAAAGTGGCGCGGCTATAGCAGGGGGGCTAAGTTGGAGCAAATGCAACCAAGGGAGGGTTTAAATGGTCGCTGGCTCTTGTCATTGTGGCGCGGTTTCCTGGACGTTCGAGGGAGTACCGAAATCGGCGACGAGCTGCAGCTGTACGGTCTGCCGCAAGTATGCGGTGCTTTGGGCCTATGGTGCTGAGGGCGAAAACATCAGGGTGTCTGGCCCGACCAAGGCCTACATCCGGTTGGAAAAGAATATCGGCTTTCATTTCTGTGAGGCGTGCGGGTGCATTGCCTATTGGCGTGATGTTGAGCCAGACAAGAATGGGCGGCGCGAGATTGCTGTCAATCTGCGGCTGGCGGAACCGGAAGATGTCGCTGCCATTCCGATCAGGCGCTTTGACGGGTTGAAGGATTGGAAGGACATGCCGGACCGTGGCGAACATGTCAGGGATCTGTGGAGCTAGGCCTTCCGTCCATAAAAGCTTGGCGCGCAGCTATGGCAGCGGCCCAGGGCGGTTAGCGGAAGCGGACATGGCGAGAATATGAGCTTTTACAGCGGGCAAGTCGCTCACCTTCCAGGTTCTTGACCAAGCAAACAATACATCGAACGTGCCGCCCAGAATGAAGTTGGCGCGAACGGCTGAATGGGAAGTGCCCTCGCGCCGAAGTTCCTCCGTAAGCTCGGAACAGAGCGCGGCCTTGAAGCGGTTGAGGATGATCTGCGCGCCACCGCTTCGCGCCACGCGATAGAACATGCTGCGATTTTCGGTGACATGATCGATGATCCAAGCGACCAAGCCCAATGAGCCTGTCTGCTGCACACGGACTTCGCGCGAGGCAGCAAGTGAACGAAGGATCATGTGCTCCAGAAGGGTGATCTTGCTGTCGAAATGGGCATAAAAAGATGAGCGGGCTACATCTGCCGCCACGCATATATCCTGCACGGCGATATCATCCCAGTCCCGCTGCTGGATGAGTGAAAAGAAGGCCTGGGAGAGGCTGGCGCACGTCTTGGCGGGGCGGCGATCGGGTTTTGATTTTCTGGACAATTTCGCGGTTGGTGTCCGCTTCCGGGCAGATGGCATGTCGGTGTTCTTTCCTTACCCGAGGTTTTCGCACATTTAACCGATTTCGAACAGATGTCCAGAATCGGGAGAAGAGCATGGAAGCGGTCATGGCAGAGGCAAGCTGGCGCCAATTGGGAAGGGCCATCGTGCGCTGGGGGCTTTACCCCTTCAGTTGGGCGGTGACGCTAGCCGGGTTCTACATGATCCTTTACACGACAACTGATCCCAGGCTGGTGTGGATGACGCGGGGTGGCTTCCTCGCCGTGCTTTATCTGCTGATTGAATGGCAGTTTCCCTATGAACGGCGCTGGGCCATGACGTTCCGCTCTTTTCTGGCGGACCTCAAATATGTCGTCATCAACGGCGCGTTCATGGCGGCTCTTACGACAGGCCTCGGTTTGCTTACCATCACCATTTCAGGTGAGTTGACAGGGCCTGCTCACGACTGGCCGCTGGCATTGCAGGTTGTGGTTTGCCTGTTGGTCTTTGAAGCCATCAACTATGGCCTGCACCGTGCCATGCACGAAATGAAAGGGCCGCTGGGCCGCTTCCTGTGGCTTTCGCATGCGGCACATCATCTGCCGCCGCGCCTCTATCTCATCATGCATGCTGTGTTTCACCCCATCAATGCTCTCTTCGTGCAGGTGCTGGCGATCATCCTGCCGGTCTGGCTCATGGGCTATGACCAGAAGGCAGTAGCCATGTTCCTGATGATCAACGGGCTGCATGGCCTTATCAGCCACTTCAATGTGGATGTGCGCATGGGCTGGCTGAACTACATCTTTGTGGGACCGGAGACTCACCGCTACCACCACAGCGCCGATGTTAACGAGGCGAAGAACTACGGCAACACGCTGACTATCTACGACATGCTTTTCGGCACCTTTGTTTATAGGCCGGGAAAGCCGCCCGCCGAACTGGGCGTGGACAAGAGTGCGGGACTTCCGGTCTATGAGCGCACCCTCGCAGTGCTGGTGCTGCCGTTCAGGTGGCAGCGAGGCTAGACTTTCTTCCTTCGAGGCTTGGCGGCTTTAGCCGGAAGCGTGGCGTTGAAGACCAGCGCCAGCAAGGAAAATCAGGGGCTTGTCAGCCAAACTCGCAGTGGGGCCACTTCGGCAAAGCCGCAGGCCTTGGCCGCAATGAGGGCATCGCCGCGCTGATATCCGACGACAGGCAAGTCGCCATTGAGCGATTGAGCGGCATCTGCGGCGGCTGCAAATGACGCGCCAAAGACATTTGAAAGGCCCATGACTTCATCTGAAAAATTGCCGATAGCGCCGCCGACAACTTCACCATTCTGAACCTGCGCCATCACGCAGAAACGCGGGTCCGTCAGCAACGGCTCCTTGAACACGGTGACTGACGTGGGAGAACCATTCGCCGCCCAAGCCGCCTCCCACTTTCGCAACTGCGCCGGTTCCTTAACCTGTAGCCAGCCGTCGGGGCAGTTCACTTTTGCAGGACCCCGCCAAATCCATTGTGCTTCAAACAATATCTCGAAGCCCTGTGATGACACATCAAGCGTGCAGAATGCATCCTTGAAGCTCCAGGGGCGTGTGAGGCGCCAGCGCAAATCAGTGATCTTTGCGAGCTGTTCGATGGTGTTTTCAGGCGACAGAGTTACAAGTTGCGAATAGTAGGGTGGAGGCTGCTCCACGCTCAGCCAGCATGCAGCGTTCCGCTTCCAGGCGAGGCCTTGGGCATCAAAGACCGAGCAGTAGAAGTCGGCATTGTTGTCGGCGCAAAGCACTGTGCGATCACCGCTCATGCCTTTTTTGGCTTCTTCGCGGGCTTTGCCGTTTTGGCAGGGAGCGTGGCGTTGTAGGCGAGCGCCATGTCAATCCAGCGCTTCATGGCGGCGTCGCTGTCCACTGACTTGGCATCGATAAGGATGAAGCCTTCCATCACGCGGCCCTTCATCTCCATGGCAGAGGCGCCGGGAAGTTTCAGCGCGGCGATGTGATCTTCCTTGCCGACGCGGGCCATCATGCCGCCGCGAAACGTGCCGACCAGCATATTGCCGCGGACCATGAAACAGAGGCCACCGAACATTCGCTTGGTGATGGGCTTGTGGGCAGCGAGGGCTTTGGTGAGGCGGTCTTCAAGGGACATGCCATCACCATAACATGACGGCCATGCTTTGACAGGGCCTGAGCACCATGGCACGGAGGGCCGATGAGCGACACTACGGCCGCACAACCTTCCGGCAATGCCTTCCACTATCCGCAATATGTGAAATATCTGGTGGCACTGCTGTGCCACGGCTTTGCGGCGCAGATCCTCGTGGTGGCTATCGGCTGGCAGGTTTATGACATCACGCGCGACCCATGGGATCTGGGCCTCATTGGCCTGTCGCAATTTCTTCCGGCGCTGCTGCTCGTTTTGGTGACGGGGCTGGTGGCGGACCGCTTCAATCGCCGGCTCATCCTTTGCTTGTGTCTTGCCATCGAAGCCCTCTGCGCGCTGGCCTTCCTGATCTTCACGCTGTCGCACCCGGCCATCGTGACGCCGATGTTCTTCATCCTCGTTGTGCTTGGCATGGCGCGGGCTTTCTTCAACCCGGCCTCCGATGCCCTGTCGCCCAATCTCCTGTCGCGCGAGGCCATACCGCATGGCATCTCGCTCAACTCGATGAACTGGCAGGTGACTACCATCACCGGCCCGGTTCTCGGCGGCCTGCTTTACGGTCTCGGCGCCGAGGTGGCCTATGGCGTTGCGGCCGTGCTTCTGTTTCTGGCGATCTGTTCAGTTGTTTGGATCGGCCGTGTTGCCCAGAACAACCATGTGGAGGAGACGACGATTTCGACGCTGCTGGCGGGTTTCCGTTTCATCAAGTCGGAACCCATCGTGCTTGGGGCGATCTCGCTTGATCTCTTCGCTGTGCTGCTTGGCGGGGCCTATGCCCTCATGCCGATCTATGCCCGCGATATCCTGCAAGTGGATGAGCTGGGGCTGGGGTTCCTGCGTGCAGCGCCGGGTGTAGGCGCGGTGGTGATGGCGGCGTGGCTTGCCAAATACGGAATCAAGGACCACGCGGGGCGCATTCTTTTCTGGTGTGTGGCGGGCTTTGGCCTGTTCGTCTCGGTGTTCGGACTATCCACCTGGGTGCCGCTCTCCATCGGGGCGCTGGTGCTGGTTGGCGCCTGCGACATGGTCTCGGTCTATGTGCGCGAAACGCTGATGCAGCTGTGGACACCGGACGAGGTGAGGGGCCGCGTCAATGCCGTGAACCGGGTGTTCATCGGCGCTTCAAACGAACTGGGCGAATTCCGCGCCGGCACGGTGGCAGCAAAGCTCGGCGCGGTGACGGCGGTAGTGATGGGCGGCGCGGGCACCATGATGGTGGCTGCACTGTGGAGCCAGATGTTCCCGACATTGCGGACAGCGCGGAAACTGGAGGGGAGGGTGGCTTAATTTCAAGGTTTCTAAATAAAAGCCTACATCTTGAAAATAGTCCTTGACACCGCGCGGTGAAAATGCTACTTCTCGCTACATTCCAGAAGTGGGTAAGAACTCCCCACCCCTCTCCCAGCAATAGTCTTGAGAAGCAAGGAGGTTGGAGAGGAGGGCGGCTCAAAACTCAACCGTAATGATAGCGGCAGGCGAGAATCGTGATCTCGGATTTTTCGACTTTGTAGACAAGGCGGTGTTCCTGGTCGATGCGGCGCGACCAGCAGCCCGCAAGTTCAAACTTCAACGGCTCCGGCTTGCCGATACCCTCGAAGGGCGATTTCAGCGTCGCGTCTATGAGGTCGATGATCTTGAGCGCCTTGCGCCGGTCCTTGTCGATCCAGTAGCGCAGGTCTTCCAGCGCGTTCGGATCAAATGCCAGCCGCATCGCGAAGCGCCTGCGTGGACTTGAAGCGCTTGCGTGATTTCTTCGCGCGTCCCGCTGCGGCGATCAGCCGTTTGGCGTTGGCGGGCGAGCGGAGGAGATAGGCGGTTTCCGACAGCGAGTCATAATCCTCGCGCGACACCAGCACCACGTCGCCGCCCTTGGCGCGTTCGACCACGATCACCTCATGGTCCTGCGCAGCCTTGTCGAGGGCGGATTTCAGGCTGCTGCGGAGTTTTGAAT
>JAIBJH010000210.1 GCA_020029455.1 Hyphomicrobiales bacterium | reverse complement strand
GCGAACAGGCCAATCGAGTGGCGCGGTCCCATTTCATCATGGAGCGCAACGAGATCGGGGAACTGGCCGGCCTGTTGGATCAAGAGGCGATGGGTCGTCACGACATCGGAGTGCAGGAGCTTGAGCAGCAGTTTCTTCGCGAGCGCGCGAAGTGTTTCTTCGAGGCTCTTCTTTTCGTCGATACTATCGAGATAATGCTTCTGCCAGGTGGCAGCGAAAGCGCGGTAGAGGGCCGTCTTGTCCTCGAAGTGGCCGTAGAGTGTCTGTTTTGACACGCCGGCGCGGGCGGCGATTTCATCCATGCTGGCAGCATAGCCCTTTTCCATGAAGAGCTCGGCGGCAGCCGTGATGATGCTGTCGCGTTTTTCCAGACTTTTGGGCCGCCCTCGGCGGGAAGGGTCTTGCGCTGCAGGCCTATTTATCATACTGTACAGTCCAGTTTGATAATTTATAGTTGAAAGTTGATTCCATGTCACCTGATTTCCGCGCCACCTCAATACCGCTTTCCGCCGCCCTGTTTGCCTCGCTCCTTGGCCTTGGCATGATGGTGCCCGCCATGCCGCTTCTGGCGCAACAGACGGGCAGCGGGGCCATGGCGGCTGGCCTCATGGTGAGCAGCTTCGGCGTGGCGCGGCTTCTTATGGCAGCGCCCTCGGGCTGGCTGGTGGACAAACGGGGCGCCATGTTGACCGGCGCCTTGGGCCTCATCATCACGGCGGTTGCTTCGCTGTTGGGCTGGCTTTCCACAAGCTTCGCCATGGTCGTCACGGCCATCGCGCTGCAAGGCGCGGGTTCATCAGTCTTCTCCACGGCGGGCCTGACGGCGCTGGTGCTGGCGGCGGGGCCGCAGCATCGCGGCAGGGCCATGACATGGTTCCAGACGGCGATCCTGCTTTCGTTTTCGATTGGTCCGATCGCGGGAGGTTGGGTCGTCGGACAATATGGGCCGCATGCGCCATTCATCATTCAGGCGGTGCTCGCCGTGCTGGCGCTGGCATCACTGCGCAGCATTCCAAAGACAGAGATCGCTCAGGCCCCACAGGGCAGCGCGAGGGCCACCGGAAATTTCTGGACCATGGCGCTGGCCGTCGGCGCGCTTGGCGGCTTTGCCGCTTTCTTCGCACGGGTTGGCATCGCCTGGAATGTGGTACCTGTGGTGGCGCTGCATGAATTCGGGCTGACGCCAGCAACGCTCGGCTGGATCATCGGCGCAGGCACGGCGCTCAATCTTCTCGCCATGCCCTATCTCGGCCGGCTCATCGATGGTTATGGCGCGCGGCCTGTGTTCCTGATCTCAACGCTGCTCAACATCGCAGCGATGATGGCGGCCTATTTCGTGCCCACGGTGGCAATGCTGTGGATTTCCACAGCACTGGTGATGCTGGCCTCCGGCATCATGATCCCTGCCGCCATGACGATCGCCATTGAAGGCGCGGCTCCCCAGGTCATGGGCCGGGTGATGGGGCTTGCCCGCACGGCAAGCGATGCTGGCATGGCCATTGGCCCCAGCGCGGTTCCCGCGATCGGTGCGGTACTTGGCGTTGCGCCCATGTTCGGGATGGTTACATGCTCGGTTGTCTCACTGATTGCGCTATTGTTCGCTCTCGGCAAGCGCCGTGACCAAGTGCCAATGGAAGCGGCGTCCCGCTCTTGAGTTTGCGCGTGTTGAGGTTTGACGGAATCTCTTAACTTTTTCCTCCCCACAAGGGGGAGGGGGAAATTGGATACGTGTAAAATCAAATTGCTCTAGTGCTTGCAAGTGTCCGCCACCGGGCAGGTGAGGCATGAGCGCCTGACGATGGAAGCGATGACGTCCAGCGGCACGGGCATCAAGTTCAGTGCATGTCTTTTCATGCGGGCAGCGACCAGCCGCGCGGGTTCGGCAACGGCATTTCTCATGCCGGCATTTTCAGAAGGCAGAAGTGTGCTCAGACAATAATCGAGCGTTGCCCTATCCTTGTTCTGGCAGGCGGCGAGCAGAGAGAGAACGAGGCATTCATCGGCGCAGGCGCGAAGGCAAGCGCGGGGGAAGAACTGCAGCCGGCGCTGGCAGTGGGAGCGCAGGGACCGCACGTAATATTGTAGGACGCCCGATACATCGCAGGCGCAAGAAAGACCGCCCTCGGCCACAAGGTCATTCCAGAACTCATCCCAGCAGGAGGGGTCTCCAAGTTCATAGCCGGCCATGGCGAGGCGATAGCCATTGATGGCCAGCCGCTCGGGGCGGTGATCGAAGAGGTCGTTGCCACGGGCCGATGCGCTCACCGCACTGCTCACAATGATTGCAGGAAGGCGATGAGGGCCTCGCGCTCGGCTTTCGGCGCCGTGCGGAACTTCTCTTTCGCCGCCTCGGCTTCACCGCCGTGCCAGAGGATGGCTTCAGCAAAGCCATTGGCGCGTCCATCGTGAAGCAGGAACTGGTGGCCGTTCACCACGGGCACAAGTCCAAGCCCCCAGAGCGGCGGCGTGCGCCATTCCGACTCCGATGCCTCGAAGTCGGGGCGATTGTCGGCAAGAGCTTCTCCCATATCGTGGAGCAATAAGTCCGTGAACGGATGAAATATCTGATTTGAAACTTCCGGCAGATCATGCACGCCGCTCTTCAGCGTCGGCATGTGGCAGGCGGCGCAACCCATACTGCGAAACAATTCTCCGCCTTGCCGTACTTGCTCATCGTCGGAATTGCGCTGTGCCGGAACCGCAAGCGAGGCGGTGTAAAGCGTAAGCTTCTCCACAAATTCCGCGGTCAATTCCGGCGTGCCTCCATTGATTGCCGCTACGCATGCAGATTGTTCTTTGGGGCAGTTCTCAGCCGGATGGACGGAGGAAGTGAGACCGATGTCACCGGCTGCGGCGCCGGTATTCTGATTCTTGAGCGTCGGCTGTCCCGCCTTCCAGCCAAAGCGGCCGATGGCGGGTAGGTTTGTCACGCTGTCCCAAACAATACCCTCAGGTGCAATGCCATTGAGCGCCCGCTCACTGAGCTGGTCGCCATAGCCGGCTACTGGATTGGGCGCGCCATGTTCGCCAGTGCCCGGAATGCTGATGCGGAGCAGCATGGAGTCCATAGGCCCCTTGCCATTTGGTGGCGGCTCGCCACGGCCATCCTTGGTGTGGCAACCGGCGCAGGAGACGCGGTTGAACATAGGCCCCAACCCGTCAAAGGATTTGACCGAGGCCGGCGCCTCCACCCAGTTGGTGTTGAACAGGCGGTTGCCGAAGGAGAAAGGCCGCTGGTGGCGACGGGCGGCATTGGGGGCTTGAAGTGAGAATGCGTTTGGCGCCGAAACCGGACGCGTCGTTTCGCCGCCAAGGGCGGAGGTCAAGGGGATTGCGAGCAGCTGCTCGCGCAATTTCCGTTCGAGAGCCTCGCCGCTTGAGGCGGCGAGGCTCAATCCCAGGGCGGCGATGAAGCCAATTTTGGGGAACTGCCCCATCTTAGCCCGTGGGAATAAGAACGAGAACGCCAAGCTTGCTGCCTACTGCCTTGAGTCCGTCTGCAAGATTCTGAAGTGAGGTGACAACGGCCTCGGCGTCCTTGCGTTCAGGAGAATCCTTGGGCGATGCGAGCACCTTATCCCAGGGGTCAGCAAGTTTGCTGATCTTCGTTTCAGCATCCAGGAGCAGATCGGAAACGTTCTTGGCGAGAGCCTCATCGCGAGCCTTCACCAATTCCCCGATTTTGGCGTTGAACCAGACGCGCTTGATGCCTTCGAAGTCTTGGACGAAATCCTGCTTGGTGGTGTCGGAGAAGCAGGAATGCTCGTCTTCCTGGTCACCGGAATCAAGCGCCACCGCGAGTCTCTCCGACATGAATTCGAATCCGGCGAGGATCGCCATGCCATTGATGATGCGGCCCAGGGCCTCGCGCTGCTCCAGCTTCTCGAAGGTGGCCCGGTAGTTACCATCGACGTTCGGAGCCCAAGCCTGTTCGAGAGATTGAATATCTCCCACCAGCTTTTCGGTCACCGCCTTGAGGTAAGTGCGCCGGCGATCATTGTTGCCGTCTCCCGGCATATAATCCGTATACGGACGGCTTCCCGGACCATCAGCAGAGAGATCCTGCCCCCACAGAAGAAATTCGATGGCATGCCAGCCGGTCGTGACATCGGCTTCATCCGATTTCTGGTTCATGGCCGCAAGGACAGGGCCTGCGATGGCGTCCTTGCCGTTGACAATGCCAGCAGCCGGATTGTCCTTGACGTAGTCGATGTAGGCCTCGTTCATGGGCCAGGCATTGATCTCACCTTCGATGGCCTCGATAGGGCCATCGTAAAAGCGGAATGTCTCGGTCAGCAGATAGGGCGGGCGCGCTTCCACCCAGGCCTTGCGGGCGGCGGCAAGACTTTCCTCGGAAGGCTTGCCGAGGAAGGCGTTGATGGCGGCGGAAAGACCGTCGGCGGCTGATTTCGCGGCCGCATAGGATTCGAATGCGAGATTGGCATAGGCTTTCACTTGCTCAGAGGCATCATAGGCGAAGGCATTCGCGTCGGTGGAACCGATGGCATAGGTCGTCGGCGCACCACCGCCGCCTTCACCACCCTCACCGCCTTCGCCATCGACCAGAACCAGCGGCAACTGCGTGCCCGGAACCGGCTTGAGCATCGCTGCCTCGCTTGCGGCAGCTCCCGCCAGCATGGCCACACCAAGCGCTGTCCATACTTTCGTTTTTCTTCCCATTGCGTTCTCCGTATCCGACTAGTATTGTCGGATAAAGCATCTTATTCCGAGTAAATCAATAGGCTTTGTGCACGCATGCTCATTCAAATTGCTGATGTCCTGACGCCTGATGTGGTTGCGGCGTTGAGGGAGAGCCTTGCAGGCGAGGCTGCGGGGTTTTCCCCTGGCAAGGCAACCGCAGGCTGGGCGGCGCGTGACGTCAAGAACAACGAGCAGGCCTCCGGTCCTGCGGCGCAGGCGGCCATCGAACAGGTGAAGGCGGCGATTCTTGGCAACGCGCTCTTTCAATCGGCCGCAAGACCCAAGACATTCGTGAAGCTGCTTGTCTCGCGCTACAAGCCTGGCATGGCCTATGGCACCCATGTGGATGACGCGCTGATGGGTGGCGTCAGGACCGATATGTCATTCACGCTCTTTCTCGCGGAGCCTGAGAGTTATGAGGGCGGGGCGCTGGTGATCGAAAGCCCGGATGGCGAGAGTGACTTCAAGCTGCTGCCGGGTCATCTTGTGCTTTATCAAACGACAAGCCTTCATCACGTCGCGGAAGTGACGAAGGGTGAGCGCTTGGCAATCGTCGGTTGGGTGAGAAGCTTCATCCGCAGCCCCGAGCAGCGCGAAGTCCTCTTCGAAATGGACCAGGTGATCGCCAAGTTGCGGGAGGCACAAGCGCCGCGGGAGGACATGAACCACGCCCTCAAGGTGCGCAACTCCCTGTTGCGAATGTGGGCGGAAGACTGAAGCGGAATGCGCCAAAGTGGACCGACTTTGGCGGAGCAAATCCGCTCCAGCATATTACTTGCGATCAACTTTTATGACTTTTGACGGTTCCATCAAAAGTCAGGTTGATCTAGCCCAGCCCCTTCCATCTGCCGCCATATCGTCTAGATTTCCTGCCAACCGGGCGGGAAGAGGTCTTTAAAGCGGCATGGCACAAGGTTCGACGTTTCTCGATAAGCCAACGGTGCATCTTGTGCACATGGCGGTTTTCACATTGGTGGTGGCAGTCCTTGCCGCAGTTTTGTTTCCGGCCATCAAGTCGGCCTTTCTCGCCAACCCCGGGCTTAACGGCCTTATTATCGTAACGCTGTTACTGGGCCTTGCTTATGCCTTCCGCATGGTCTGGCGGCTCACCCCAGAGGTGAGTTGGGCGAACAGTTTCCGGCTGGGCGAGGCCAACGAGCTGCCGCAGCCGGTTCTGCTCGGGCCCATCGCAAATCTCCTGGGTGATTCCTCCGGGCGCACCATGCTGTCGCCGCAGACCATGCGCTCGCTGCTCGATTCACTTGCCTCGCGCCTCGATGAATCGCGTGATCTCCTGCGCTATTTGGTGGGCCTGCTGATCTTCCTCGGATTGCTAGGCACGTTTTGGGGATTGCTCGATACGGTGTCCTCGGTCGGCGAGGCCATCCGCAACCTTGATGTCTCGGCGGCGCAATCTTCCTCGGTGTTCGAGGAATTGAAGAACGGGTTGCAGAGGCCGCTGGGCGGCATGGGCATTTCCTTTTCTTCATCCCTATTCGGCCTTGCCGGCTCGCTGGTCCTCGGATTCATGGATCTCAAGGCCTCGCAGGCGCAGAACCGTTTCTATCACGGCTTCGAGGATTGGCTGTCGACGATCACCGATGTGGGCATAGGCGATACGGCAAGTGCGGCGGCTCCATCCTATGTGCGGATGGACATGCAGAACCTGCAACGGGCGGTCGACAAGCTCGGCCAGCATATTGAATTCAACAAGCTGCAAGGGAAGGTATCGGGGGAGCCCAATGGCGCAGCGTCCGAGACCATCGAACAACTGGCCGAGGCGGTAGCGAGCCTCGTCACGCAAATGCGTGAAGAACAGAAGATGGTGCGGCAGTGGATCCAGACACAACAGGTTCAGCAGAATGAAATCCAGCGGCTGCTGATCCGCCAGAACGGACGGAAATAGGCCATGGCACTCGCCCTTTCACGCCGTAGACGCAATGAGGATGCGCCCTATTGGCCGGGCTTCGTCGATGCCATGGCGCAGCTTTTGCTGGTCATCACCTTTCTGCTCTCCGTTTTTATGATTGCACAGTTCCTGCTGGCGCGTGAAATCAGCGGGCAGGATTCCGCACTCGGGCAATTGCGCTCGCAGATCGCGGAATTGACCGAGCTCCTGGCGCTGGAGAAGGGAGCCAAGGCTGATCTTGAATCGCAAATCCTCGCCATGACCGATGACATCAATGCTGAGAAGGCGAAGAATGCCAATCTGCTGGCGGGCCTTGAGGCTGAGAGCGCCAAGGGGCTGGCGGCCGGCAGTACTATTTCTGGACTACAGACATCGCTCGATTCCGAGCGCAAGATTTCGAACGAGGCGCTGGCGAAGGTGGAGTTGCTCAACCAGCAGATCGCGGCCATGCGCCGGCAGCTGCAGCAGTTGAATGCAATTCTCGACGCCGCAGAGGAACGCAACAAGGCTTCGGATGCGCAGATCGCGGATCTGGGCCGCAGGCTCAATTCGGCGCTTGCGCAAAAAGTCCAGGAGCTTGCCAAGTATCGTTCCGAATTCTTCGGCCGGTTGCGGCAGATCCTGTCGCAACGTTCCGACATTCTGGTGGTTGGCGACCGTTTCGTCTTCCAAGCGGAAGTCCTGTTCCCCAAGGCCAAGGCGGAGCTCAATCCGGCGGGTCAGGCGGAGATGCAAAAACTGGCAAGCGCCCTCAAGCAACTTGAGCAGGAAATTCCGCCGGACATTGCCTGGGTCTTGCGGGTTGACGGCCACACGGATTCCGATCCCATCCAGTCTTATGAATTCAAGTCAAACTGGGAGCTTTCTTCGGCGCGCGCCATCACGGTTGTGGAGTTCCTGGTGGAGCAGGGTGTATCGCCCAAGCATTTGGTGGCGGCGGGCTTTGGTGAGTTCCAGCCGATTGTCTTTGGCGAGAGCGAGGACGCCAAGTCGGAAAACCGCAGGATCGAGCTCAAATTGACTGAGCGTTAGGCTGGAATTCCGGGCCTTGCGGGGGCAGCCGTCTTCCCCTATAGGGGCGCCATTCCAACAGTCTGCCGGCTAAGCCCATCGGGGCCTTGCGGCGTTTTGCTAAAGAGAAGAACCATGAAGTCCGGCATTCATCCAGATTACCATCCCATCACGGTCGTGATGACCGATGGCACCAGCTTTGTCACCCGCTCCACCTATGGCAAGGCGGGCGATACGCTCAACCTCGACATCGATCCCAAGTCGCATCCGGCATGGACAGGTGGTCAGCAGACCATCCTGGATCGCGGCGGGCGCGTGTCGCGCTTCAATCAGAAATTCAGCTTCCTCAA
>JAIBJH010000209.1 GCA_020029455.1 Hyphomicrobiales bacterium | reverse complement strand
CCCTCCGGGCGTACTCCCCCAACAAGTTGGGGGAGAAAGTGGGGCAGCCGCAGTATGGCGTCACTTCGCCTTGCGGCGTCTGGCGGATTTTTTCTCGGCCTCAGTGCGGCCGGCGACAATGATATGCAGCACTTCGTTTTCACTCGAAGATTTGATGTCGCGCTCGCCGACATTCTCGCCACGCTTCAGCACCATGACGCGGTCGCCGACAGCGAAAATATCCTGCAGCCGATGAGAAATGATGATCTGGGCAACGCCTTGGCGCTTCAGTTCCAGCATTGTCTCCAGCAGCCGTTGCGTCGCCTTGCGGTCCACGAACCAGCCGCTGACGGGCCAGCGCCCGAGGAAAATATTTTGCCCGACGTCCATGTTCCCGCACAGCGCGAAGTCCTGGTAGATCATCTCGATACCGGCATCGCGGCTTTCATGGGGACTGCGGAAATTAGTGGCGCTGCCGCCCACTAGCACTTCGCCGGAATCGCGGTGATAGGCGCCGGTGAGGATTTTCATGAGCGTCGACTTGCCGGCCGAGTTGTCGCCCACCAGCCCGAGAATCTCGCCGGGATGAAGCTTGAGATCGACATCGCGCAGGGCCTGCACGGCGCCGAAGGCTTTGCTGATGTGACGCATCTCGATGATGGGCGTTGTCTCGATTTTTTTTGCCATGGCCGCCTATGAAGGAACAGGTTTGAGTTTTTGCAAAAGCCCGCGCAGGCGCTCCATCACATTGGCCTGGCGCAGCCAGATGTCGATCAGCACCGCGGCGATGAGCACAAGCCCGATGAAGACATTGACCCAGTGCTGGGGCATGACGAAGGAGCCGCCATCCGCGGTGATGATGTTGAGCTGCAGCAGCGCACGGATGAGCGTGATTACCGCCGCTCCCGCCAGCGCGCCGATGATGGTGCCGTAGCCGCCGAAGATCGAGCCGCCGCCGATGATGACGGCGGCAATGGCATCGAGTTCGCGGAACTGTCCGGCGACGGGATTGAAGCTGCGGAAATAGGCGACGTTTATAACGCCCGCCATGGCGGCGCAGAAGCCGGCAAAGAGGAGCGCAAGAAAACGCACGCGCCCGGTGTTGATGCCGGCATAGGATGCGGCGCGCAAGTTACCGCCCGTGGCATAGACGCGCTGGCCGAAGGGCATGTAGCCCAAAACTATTCCGGCAATGACGGCAACCAGCACCATCCAGATGGTCTGGACGCTCACCGCATCGGCAATGGCGCTCAGCGTGCCTTGCGGCAGGGCAAGGCCAAAGTAATCAAGAACATCGGTGAGTTTCCTGCCGAAGAGGTTGAAGGCTTCGGGAAAGCCCGTGAGCTGCTGGCCGGTGACGATCCAGGCGGCGAGCCCGCGGGCGATGTAATACATGCCGAGCGTGGCGATAAAGGCGGGAAGGCCGAAGCCAACCGTCAGCATGCCGTTGACAGCGCCAGCGCCCGTGCCCGCCATCAGCCCCATGAGCGCTGCCAACATGGGGTCCATGTGCAGGACCTTGAGGCAGTAGGCGGCGGTGCTTCCGGCAAGCGCCAAAATCGCACCAACGGAGAGATCGATATCGCCGGAGGCGATGACATAGGTGAGGCCGATCGTCAGCAGCGCCACCTCTGTATAGTTGAGAAGGATGGCGAAGGTGTTCGACAGGTTCCCCCAGTAGTCGGGCCTGAGATAGATGCCCGCCAGCCACAGCAGCGCCACCAGCACGATGGCCAGTGCATCGCGCCTCGCAAAGAACTTGCCGAGGCCTCGCGCCGTCAACGCCTTGTCACTGGCCATGGTGCCGCGTGTCTGGGCACCCTCGATGGCGACGCCGCCGGTCTCAGCAGGAGGCGGTGGCGGCTTGCCACGAAACCAGGCCCAGAGGCGGGCCGGCACCTGGCGCCTTATGATGAAGGGCTCGATGAGAACGGCAATGAGCAGGATCACGCCGAGGAAGGCAGGCACCGCGCCCGCCGGAAGTTGGCTCAAGGCGTTCACGGTGATCTCCTGGCCGTCGACCACGATGGTCCTCGTGGTGGGCCAGCCTTCGCGCAGCACCTTGTTGATGAGCACGGTGAGCAGCGCGCCGAGGCAACTGCCGATGACGCGGCCACGGCCGCCGAGAATGGAGGCACCGCCGATGATCACCGCGGCTATGACGATCAGTTCTGCGCTGAGGCCGAATTGAGAGGTGACGCCCTTGTCCTGGGCAATGGCCATGAGCCCTGCGATCGTGGCGCAGAGGGATGACATGAGATAGGCGCGGATGCGCACCCAGCGGGTAGGAATGCCGGCATAGATGGCAGCAAGTTCATTGCCGCCCGTGGCAAAGGTTTCATAGCCCCAGCGGGTCTTGGCGAGGACAATAGTGCCCAGTGCCGCTATCCCCAGAAAGATCAGAATCTGGTTGTTGAAACCGAAGGCATTTGTTTCGCTGAGATGAAAGAACCAGGCATGGTCCTGAGCCTTGGCGGGATAGGAGATATTCTTGCCGCCGGTGAGGCCGAGCACGAGGCCTCGCCCGATCAGCAGCATGGTGAGCGTGGCAATGAAGGCCGGGACCTTCAACGCTGTGACCAGGAGGCCATTGGCAAGCCCTATGGTGGCGCCGAGGAAGAGGCAGAACAGAAGTGCTGCCGCGAGGGGGAGATCGTAGTGCGTCGGCGAGAAGAGAATGGAGAAAGCAACGCCGACAAGGCCGAAGGTTGAGCCGACAGAAAGGTCGATGTCTTTGCTGACAATGACGAAAGTCATGCCGACGGCCATGACGCCATAGCGGGCCGTGTCGCGCAGGAGGGCCTGCAGGGCGTCGGTTGTCCCGAAGAAGGCCGGGTTGATCAGCGCGCCGCCGATATAGAGCACCAGCATGAGCGCCAGAAGGCCGGCCTCCCAGCCGCCGACGAATTGGGACGGCTGGCGCCCGCTACCGAGTGTGCGCGTGATGTCCATGTATGTCCGCAAGTTATATGTAGCCGATCACAGGGCTCCGCGGGAGGGGTTAACCTCCCGCGGCGGCAGATGCCGGCGCAACGCATGACATGGAGGATACTGTGTCTTGCCCTTGCGCTGTGCCGGCATGCTAGCCCCGCGCGCCAATCTATCAGCCAACCCGGTCTGGCCAATCAAGCGGACGCGCGGGCCTTAGAGGCTCAGTTCTCGAAACGCTTGCCGACGTTTCCAACCGAGTCCTTGGTGACGAGCTGGGCACGCGTATCGAGATTGGCAGCGGAGATGCCGCGGTCGATCTGCAGGTAAAGCTGCATGACGGGCCAGAAACCCTGGAGGAATGGCTGCTGGCCGAGCGCGCCTGTGAGGTCGCCGGCCTTGATGCCTTCCTGCTGGGCAGGACCCAGATCGAAGCCATAGGAGCAGATCTTGCCGCCCATCTTGAGCTGGGCGATGGCTTTCACCAGCGCCGGCGTAAAGACGTTGTTTCCGGCAAAGGCGCCGACCACATCACCACGTTGCTCGATGAGGCCGATGATGCTGTTCACCGGATCGTTCATGTCAGCCGGAACGCCCACGCTTTCAGGGCCGGCGTCAACCTTGAAGTTCTCCAGCTTGCCCGCGGCCTTCAACCCGGCAACGGTGGCGTTGTAGGCTGACGACACGCGGTTGTTGACTTCGATATTGCCCATGGCCGTGTCGCTCGGGAAGATGATGGAGCCCTTCTCGACGCCGTTGTCGAGCAGGCACTTGACGAGCGCGTTGCCGGCAATTGCGGCCGCCGAGGCGTCCTGGCCGGTATGGCTGAGGCCAAGGCGGTTATAGATGCCACCATCGAATGAGTTTGTCGTGGCGACAGGAATGCCGTTCTTTTCCGCCGCCTTGACGATGTCGTCATAGGCGCCGACCTGTGGCGTCGTCAGAATCAGACCATCAATCGAGGGATCTTGAATGATCTGATTCAGAATCTCGATCTCGCGGGCCGGATCGTCCGTCGGAGATTCAGAGCCGAGCAGCAAAATCTTGGCGCCGATCATGTTTCCGGCAACGGTTGCTCCCACATAGACGGGATCGAAGAAGCCGTTGCCCGCCGTGTGCGTAACGATGGCGAAGGTCAGGTGGCCGTCAGCAGAGTGGAAGTCCTTGGTCCCAGCGGATTCCTTGGCCGCGTCTTCGAAGCTGTAGCCGCCGACAGCCTTGCTGACGGAGCCAGATTGTTGGGCTTGTGCCGTGCCGAGGCAGGCGGCCAAAGCCACGAAACTGATTGAAAGCAGTGTCTTGCGCATTGAATTCCTCCCGATTTTTTGGTTCTCTGAAAGTGTCCTTTTGTCCAATTAATCGTAATTGTCAGACAAATGGAACGCCGGACACTAACGCGAGCCAGAACCCTGGGCAATAGGGAATCGTGTCAAGAAGAAGAACGCAGCTTGCGAGCGGGGCCGGGCTGACCCGCCACCCATGCGACTGTTATGAGGAAGTCCAGTCCAGCACGACTTTGCCGCTCGCACCCTGCTTCATCAGTGCAAAGCCTCGTGCGAAATCGGCAGCCTTGAAGCGGTGGGTGACCACTTTCCGCACATCGAGGCCCGATTGCAGCATGGCGATCATCTTGTACCAGGTCTCAAACATTTCCCGGCCGTAAATGCCCTTGATGGTCAGCGACTTGAAAATGACGCGGTTCCAGTCGACGGGTGTTGGCCTTGCCGGAATGCCAAGCAACGCAATTTTGCCGCCCATGATCATGTGATCGACCATCTGGTCGAAGGCACCTGGCGCTCCTGACATTTCAAGGCCGATGTCAAAGCCTTCCTTCATGCCGAGCCGCGCCATCACATCGCGCAAATCCTCGCGGCTGACATTGACGGTGACGGCATCGTTCACTTGATTGCAGAGTTCAAGGCGGTAGTCGTTGATGTCGGTGATGACGATGTGGCGCGCTCCGACATGGCGGCAGACGGAGGCCGCCATGATGCCGATGGGACCGGCACCTGTGATCAGCACATCTTCGCCGATCAGATCGAAGGAGAGCGCGGTGTGCACAGCGTTGCCTAGAGGATCGAGGATGGCGCCGATCTCGTCATCGACTTCCGGCGGCAAATGGATGGCATTGAAAGCGGGGAGCTTCAGATACTCCGCAAAGGCGCCCGGCACATTGACGCCGATGCCCTTGGTTTCGGGATCAAGATGGAAATGCCCGGCGCGGGCCATGCGGCTTTTCATGCCGATCAGATGGCCTTCGCCGGAGACGCGATCACCCACTCTCACAGTGCGCACGTGCGAACCCACTTCGACAACGGTGCCGGCAAATTCATGGCCAACCACCATGGGCACGGGAATGGTTTTCCGCGCCCATTCATCCCATTTCCAGATATGCAAGTCCGTACCGCAAATTCCGGTCATGGCCACCTT
>JAIBJH010000208.1 GCA_020029455.1 Hyphomicrobiales bacterium | reverse complement strand
TGATCAAGGACATCCGTGCCTTCATTCAGCCATTGGGCTTCAAGGAAGGCTCCCATCACGAGCCCGGTTCCTTCGTCGTCGAACGCGCTTTTGTGGGCTGAGACCGTTTCTGCCACAGTGGCTAAATGAGCCACGCTGAAGAACTCGAGATCAAAGGCTACACGCAGTTTGCATTTGATACGCGCCTAGCGGCATGGGCCAAGCATACCATTTCTATTTCCGCTCCGATCCTATCTGATCCCAGCTATGAGAAATGGTGGCGGCATCAACGAACTTGGTTCGTCGGTGTCGATGCAATGCCCAATGACAGCAAAGGCCGTTTGCCAGATGGACCTCCGCTCGCAGGCGAAGTGATAAATTTTGTCGGCACGCAGTTCGGCTTCAATGGTCCCTGGCACAAAGGCCAGCTTTCGGTTTGCTTTCCGGGCTATCCGCAGCGAGATTCGCAAGAGAGCGAGGCGCAGCACAAGTTCCGCCTGACACGCGATGCCGCCCACGTGGATGGCCTTTACGGTGAAGGTCCAGCGAAGCGCCGTCATTTCCGCGAAGCGCACCAGTTCATCCTCGGCATTCCCCTCAACGCGGCAGCAGAAGAAGATTCACCGCTGGTCGTTTGGCAAGGTTCGCATCTCATCATGCAAGACATGTTCGCGCAGGCTTTCGCCGGCATTGCTGAAGCGCAGTGGAGCAAGGTAGATGTTACTGATGCCTATCACGCGGCGCGGCAGCGCTGCTTCGAGACGTGTCGCCGGGTTATTGTTCATGCCCAACCTGGCGAATCATACATCATTCAAAAATTCGCCTTGCATGGTGTGGCGCCATGGACCGGTATCTCAGATTCCGGCGCCTTCCGCATGATTGCTTATTTCCGCCCGTTGTCTCCAATTGCGATAGGCCGTTAAGCGGACCTTTACCCTTCCGCGCCAGATTGCCCGGGATAACTCCACCCCTGTTAGTGATCGTGACCCCTGAATGGCCTCTCGCGTCCTCATAGTTGAAGATGAACCAGCCCAGCGCCGCATTCTTGAAGAAATCGTCAAACGTTCCGGATTCGAAACCCTGACCGCCGAAAGCGGGGCCAAGGGCCTTGATGTCCTGCGCGCGCCGGGCGGTGCCACCATCGAACTTGTCGTTCTCGACCTGATGATGCCCGAGATGGGCGGCATCGAGTTTCTCGAGAATCTGCAAGGCGTGCGCGGCGACTTGCCAGTCATCGTACAGACATCGCAAGGCTCGATCGAAACCGTGATCAAGGCGATGCGCGCGGGTGCCGACGATTTCGTCGTCAAGCCCGTCTCGCCTGAGCGCCTCAAGGTTTCCATGCAGAACCTGCTCAAGGTCAATGCCCTGACGGAAGAGGTGAAGCGCCTCAACAAGAAGATCGGCGGCACCCTCACCTTCAATGATCTCGTGGTTTCAGCGCCCGCCATGAACAATGCCATCAGGCTTGGGCGGCGCGGCGCGCAGTCCACTATTCCGGTGCTCATCGAAGGCGAGTCCGGCGTCGGCAAGGAAATGATCGCCCGCGCCATCCAGGGCGAAAGCGAACGGGTGGGACGGCCCTTTATCACGGTGAACTGCGGCGCCATTCCGGAAAATCTGGTGGAGTCGATCCTTTTCGGTCATGAAAAGGGTTCCTTCACGGGTGCCACGGCAAAGCATATCGGCAAGTTCCAGGAAGCGGACGGCGGAACACTGTTCCTTGATGAGGTGGCGGAGCTGCCGCTCGACATGCAGGTGAAATTGCTGCGTGCCATCCAGGAAGGCGAAATCGACCCCGTTGGTGCACGCCGCCCGATCAAGGTCAATGTGCGGCTGATATCGGCGACCAACCGCAACATGATCGAAATGGTGAAACAGGGGAAATTCCGCGAGGATCTTTACTACCGCCTCAATGTCTTCCCGATTCTGGTTCCGCCCCTGCGGGAGCGCAAGGAGGATATTCCGGCTCTAGTCACCCATTTCATCACACGCATTGCTGCCGAAGAGGGCCGCAAGGTGCGCGGCATTGACGAGAAGGCCCTTGCCATGCTGCAGGCCTATGCCTGGCCCAGGTCGAGATCCCTCCGGCACCGGTGCTGCCAGCCAAATCGGTCCCTCAACAGGTGCAACGCACTCCCGGTTCTCAGGTTTCCGATGGTTCGGCGCTCGGCATATCGATTGTCACTGACGGCGGGCATATCCGCAAGCTGGAGGATGTAGAGGCCGACATGATCCGCCTGGCGCTGCACCGCTATCGTGGGCAAATGTCGGAAGTGGCGCGAAAACTCGGCATTGGCCGGTCTACCCTCTACCGCAAGATGAAGGATTTCGGCCTGGAAGAGGAAGCTACTGGCTAAAAAGCCACACCGTCCGGATCTCGAAAGCCTGTAATTGCATTTACATAATCCCAAGTCTAGGAATCGTGGCGAGGCAGGATTTCCATGAATCGACTGATTCTTTTTAGCATCTCCATCGCCGCGGCACTGGCCGTAGCCATGCCTGCCGCTGATGCAGAGATCATCAAGAAGAGGAAGCGCGCGTCGTTTTTCGAAACGCTGTTTGGCGGCAATTTCGAAGGCAACAGCCGGGACCGGAAATTCCGCCGATCGGGTGGAGCCTGGTGGGAACGTGACAACGACTACGGTGTCCGAATCCTTGAAGATGGGAGCCTCTTCCGCAATGGGCGGGCAATAGCCGATATCGATCCGGAGGAGGGTTCTGGATACGGCATGGGGAACCTCAATTATTCCCTGCCAAAGACGGCCGCGCTTTTCGATAGCTCCTTTTCCACGCTGAGCACGGTAGAAACGGCCCCGTCCTTTATCCGTCTTGTTCTCTCGGACAAAGAAACGCCTGTTCGTGCCACCGAAGCCGTGAGGAAAGTTGTCCTCGACCACTACAAGGACACGGGTTTCCAGCCGCTCTGGACGGTGGATGGAAAGCTGTCGGCCCGCGCCGAAGCCCTGCTCCAGTTGCTTTCCAAGGCGGGCGAAGAAGGCCTCAATCCGGACCGTTACCTTCCGGCCGTGCTCTCAAGCTATTTAGACCCGGCAGGCCAAGTTGCCAGTGATGGCATAGCACTCGCTCAACTGGATGTGGGGCTGACTGTTGCGGCGCTTGACTATGTGCGGCACATTTCGGGCGGCGCCTTCGAGCCGGAACGGCTGTCACGCTATCACGACGTGAAGCCAGACTATGCCGATCCCACCACTGCGCTCAAGGTCCTGGCTTATTCTCCGTTTCCGGTCGAGTACCTGAAGGGCCTTGCGCCCACTCATCCTGCCTATGGTGCTTTCAAGACCGCGCTAGCGGAGCTTGCCGTCAAAGCCAGTGATGCAAAGAGCTTTCCCGGCGGCAAGCGCATCAAGCTCGGCCAGAAGGATGTCCGCATCCGCGAACTGAGGACAAGGCTCAAAGCCGAAGGCTTTGTGCCAGCCAATGTGACGGAGATCGACGAAAAGACAATCGAAACGCTGGACAAGCCGCTCGCGAAAGTCCTCAAGGCCTACCAGAAGTCCAAAGGCATCAGCCAGACAGGCAACCTCGACCAGAGCACCGTGCGGGTTCTCAATGGCGGCGATTCGCCCGACGTCCTGCGGGAAAAGCTGATCGCCAACATGGAACGCATCCGCTGGCTTCCGAAAAACATGGGGCGGCGCCATGTCTTGGTGAACCAGGCTTCTTTCACCGTCAATGTCATGGAGAACGGCAAGAGTACTTGGAAGAGCAAGGTCATTGTCGGGAAGCCCAACACGCAAACCGCCGTCTTCAGCGATGAAATGGAAACGGTGGTGTTCAATCCCACTTGGGGCATGCCCCAGTCCATCCTTCTCAATGAATATCTGCCCAAGCTCAGATATGATCCGAGCTATCTGGACCGGCGCGGATTCCACGTGGTCAATGCGCGCGGCAAGCGCGTGAGCTCCAGTGATATTGACTGGTATAGCGTTGGCAAGGGCAGCGGCATCGGCGTTGTCCAGCCGGCCGGCGGCGCGAATGCTCTGGGTGAGATCAAATTCCTCTTCCCCAACAGTCACTCCATCTACATGCATGACACGCCCAACCGGGAGCTTTTTGCTGAAACGCAAAGAAGCTTCAGCCATGGCTGCGTGAGGGTCGAAAATCCGCGGGAATTCGCTCAAGTCCTCCTGCGCTGGGACGCGGCGGCCGTGGACAAGAAGGTGGAAGCGGGTAACACCCAGTCGGTCAAGGTGCCCGATCCGATCAAGGTCCACCTCACCTATTTTACCGCATGGCCCGATGATTCTGGAAAAATACGATATTTTTCAGATATTTACGGACGCGATGATGGACTTGGCCGGGCCCTCAAGAGCACTGCTGAAGTTTTTGGCCGCAAGCACACGCCCAAGCTTGTGCAAAACGCGGCCTCGGCGCCCGAAGTCAAAATCGACTGAAACCCATATTCTTAAAGCCTTATTAAGCTGGACGGCATTAGGGTTACCGGCACGGGTTGTTGCCTCACAGTGGCCGTAATCTTGTTCGATGTCCAAAGCCGGACTAGAGTGGGGACTGTCGCTCTAACGGGCCGGCTAAAAGTTGAGTTGAATTGGCGGGATATGCCCCGGGGTGAGTAGAGTGATGGTGGGTAGAAAAGACGTCGGACAACACCAGACATTGATACGGACATTTTCCAAGATCGTCGCTTCAGCGGCCGTTGTGGGCACCTTGGCGTTTGGCGCATGGAGCCTTTCCGGTGCGCCTTCTCTTGCCGGCGGTGAATCCCGCACCATTTCGCTCTATCACATCCACACCAAGGAACGGCTGACCGTCACCTATATGGCTAATGGACGCTATGTGCCGTCGGCCATGAAGAAGATCAACCACCTGATGCGCGACTGGCGGCGCAACGAAACCATCGTCATCGATCCCAGGACCATCGACCTGATGTGGGAACTTCATGCCGATCTTGGCTCCAAGGCCCCGATCAATATTGTTTGCGGCTATCGCTCGCCGAAGACCAACGCCTTCCTGAAGCGGATCGGACGCAAGGTGGCAGGCAAGAGCCAGCACATGAACGGCAAGGCCATCGATTTCTTCTTCCCTGATGTGCAAACCAAGAAGATCCGCAACGTTGCCCTTGCACACCGCATGGGTGGCGTTGGTTATTACAGCTCGGCTGCAGGCCCAACGGGTTTCATCCATGCCGATTCCGGAAATGTGCGGCAGTGGGGGCCCGGCATGCGGGGTTCGCAGGTTGCAAGCTATATCCGCGATGGCCAGAAATATGTTGGCAAGCGCCACGGCAAGACTGTCTGGTCCTCGACACAGGTTGCTTCGGCCGAAACAGCCGAAAAAAAGAAGTCGGGCGGGTTGTTGGGTCTTCTCGCCGGTTCCAATAAAAAGGCTGCGCCTGAAAGCGCTCCGACGCTGGCCGATGCCCAGCTTGAAGATACCGCTCCGACACCGCTTGAAGCTGCCTATGAGGGTGCCGACGAAGAACTGGCCGATCTCAGCGCCGATGCGGCTGCGGCCCAATCAGCAAGCGACAAGAAGAAGTTGAAACTAAAGACGCCAACCCCTGTTGCGGAACCTGTTGATCTCGAAGAAACGGAAGACGTTGCTAATGGACAATTAGCGGCGCTAGCGGATTCGGCAGCAGCGGAAGCCTATGTGGGCCCGGTGGACGGCAAGCGCCCGAGGCCGCTTCTCAAACCTGCCACCGTTCTGGCTCTGGCTGACGCCAAGGGACAGGAACTCCACATCGAACCCGCCTCCGCTCCCCCGGAATCACAAGGTTTCGTGCGCAAGCCTTCTCAAGTCGCTGCGGCTCTCGGGAGCCTCAATGCGCCCAAGGGTTCCATTGAAGGTCCGCTGGAGGACGCTTCCCTCGAAGAATCTCCGGTTGGCATTGCCAATCTAGATGGCAAGTCAAGCTCCGAAGTGTCCATTTCCGAGGATAACGTGATCATCAGGCCGGTTGTGGCAGCTCTGGGCGAATCCTCTCTGTGGTCGTGGCTTGCGCCCGATGTGGAGGCTGACCTGCGGCGCAATGGCCTGCCGCCGGGCGTTGAGGACATGAAGCAAGACTTCCTGCCTGTCGCGGTCGATCTGGGTCCGGATGGCACCGGCCCTGCCACATCGGTGGATGTTGAGTCGAACGCCGATGGCAAGAGCGAAGGACAAATCGTCAACCGCGAAGGCAAGGGTAATCTGCCCGAGACTGTGCTCAGGCTTTCTTCGCGCGCCGGCTTTGAAGACGACACTACTTCCCTTCAATAGGCGAAATAATTATTCGGCCGCTTCCTGTTGTGGCGCCATGCCAAGCGCCGCCAGATAGACATCAAGCATGGCCTCTTCTTCCTGGCGTTCGGCCTGGTCCTTCTTACGCAGCGCCACAACCTTGCGCAGGATCTTGGTGTCAAAGCCGTTGCCCTTGGCCTCGGCATAGACTTCCTTGATGTCGCCGGCGATCGTCTTTTTCTCTTCCTCGAGCCGCTCGATGCGTTCCACAAGCCCACGCAACTGGCCTTGGGCAAAACTGGTCTTTGTCTTCTCGGCCATGACTGCTGCTCCTTGAATGTGTAATGTTTGCTCAGTGGGCGTGAGGCGGCTTGGAGACGGCCTTCTGGGCGTCCGTCGCTTCTTTCTGGTATTTCGCCTTCCAGTCCTCGTAGCTCATGCCATAGATGGCCTGACGCGACTGGTCCTTGCTCAGCTCAACGCCCGCTTCCTTCGCGGCATCCAAGAGCCAGTTGCCCAGGCAGTTGCGGCAGAAGCCAGCCAGGTTCATGAGATCAATGTTCTGGACATCGCTGCGCTGGCGCAAATGCTCAACCAGACGGCGGAAGACCGCCGCTTCCAATTCAGTCTGTGTCTTTGCATCCAATGCCATGATGTGCCCCATGTAAGGGTTCGCGGGGACAAGCACAAATGGTGACTGACCGCCGTCCACAGTCCGACCCAAGCCTGTGGATGGCCTATTTCCAGCCCCTTTTTGGGGTGATATTGAAAGGCTGCCTATATCCCCTGCTCAATAGCTTTTTGTTGACGGATGGTGAGCCAGGGTGGGATGTAGCACTGATTCGTCTGTGCCTCGGAGATCACATGGCATGTATCGCAGTTTGACCGGCTTAATGGCCGCGCTG
>JAIBJH010000207.1 GCA_020029455.1 Hyphomicrobiales bacterium | reverse complement strand
CATCCATGATGAAGTGATGCGCAGCCAGCAGGCGCGGCTTTTCATGTTCGAGGCGATGAAGAATGGTTCCAACTTCCCGTGGGATTTTCAGCCTTTGCGCAAGGCTTCGGAACAATACACGCGCAACCACATGAGCGTCACCGACCGCGATCTCAAATCGCGGTTGCCGCCCGCGCCGGATATTGAGGATAAGAGGAGGAAGTGACCTACATAGCGCCGGTCAAGTGCTCAAGTCCGCCGTTCGACAGGTACAGATAGACTGGAATGAAAATGGCAGTGGCGATAATGGTGGTCACCACCGCCTTCCATTTCAAGCCGTGGACAACGGGCGCGCCGGCGTCATGGCCCTCCTCAACCGCTGCGCCCTCCTCATGGGCGTTGCGGATGCGCCAGGGCAACACGGCAAAGAGCGTCGTCCACCAGATGATGAAATAGATAGCGATGGCGCTCGTCGTGCTCATGCTTGTTCCAGTTCGATGAGCGTGCCGTTGAAATCCTTGGGATGCAGAAACAGCACCGGCTTGCCGTGGGCTCCAATCTTCGGTTCGCCATCGCCCAGCACGCGGGCACCGCTGGCCTTCAGCTTGTCGCGCGCCGTCAAAATATCCGCCACTTCGTAACAGACATGATGGATGCCGCCCGAGGGATTCTTCTGCAGGAAGGACGCAATGGGCGAATTCTCGCCGAGCGGCTCCAGCAATTCGATCTTGGTATTGGGCAAGGTGATGAACACCACCGTCACGCCATGGGCCGGTTCCGCCTGCGGCGCGGAGACAGAGGCTCCGAGCGAGTTGGCATAGAGTGCCGATGCGGCCTTCAGGTCCGGCACGGCAATGGCCACATGATTCAAGCGTCCGATCATGTGCCTTCCTTAACTGGTGCGGGTGATTTCGCCAACGCCTGCAACAGCATCTCCCGGGCTTGCGGCATGCTCATGTTGCGAGCCGCAAAAACATCGCGCTCAAGGAAATATCCCGTCAGGGCAAAGCCCGATTGCACTTCCTCGCGCGTGGCGGCACCGCTGCCCTTGAGGAAGGGCGGAAGTTTGAGAAGCCTTGCGGCATAAGGAGCCCCTGCCCCAGCGCTCACCGCCTTGCCGGATTTCGGCGAGACATAGATCAAGTCGCCCTCCTCACCAGTCGATGCACATTTCGAAAGGTCGAGGCCGAAACCCAGCTCATCCAAGAGTCCCATCTCCCAGCGCACCAACAAGGCCGGCCAGACTTCGTCATGGTCAATGGCCTCCAGCACAATGCGCATGGCGTCATAGAGTCTTTGGTGGGGTTCGCGTTCGGGGAGCACCTGCGCCAGCGCGGTCAGCGAGCCCAGCCCAGTTAGCCGCAGCGCATTCTCGATAATGAAGCCGGCTCGGATCGCAGTCGGCTCTAGCGTGATGTGGCCCAGATGTTCCTCAAGCCTTGCCCGCCAGGTGAGGTGCACGGCGTTGCCCGGCTGCAGCACGGGACGCATCTGGCGCGAGCGGCCACCGCGAATCAGCCCCAGCGCCCGGCCGTGTTCGGCTGTGAAAATCTCAGCGATGGCGGACGTTTCGCCATGGCCCCGAACGGCCAGGATGATGCCTTCGTCGCGCCACTCCATGAAGCGTGGGCTACTCCAGAAGCCCCATATGGCGCAACCGCTCGGGGTCCTGGGCCCAGTTCTCGCGCACCTTCACGAAAAGGAACAGATGCACGCGGCGCTCAAACTGCTTTTCCATGTCGGCGCGGGCCAATTGCCCGATCGTCTTCACCGTCTGGCCGCCTTTGCCAAGCACAATTGCCTTCTGCCCGTCGCGCTCCACAAAGATGGCCTGCGAGATTTTCACCGATCCGTCCTTGTGCTCTTCCCACCCCTCTGTTTCCACCGTGGATGAATATGGCAATTCCTCGTGCAGCCGCTCATAGATTTTCTCGCGGGTGATCTCGGCGGCAAGGAACCGCAGATTCACATCGGCTGACTGGTCGCCAGGATAGTGCCATGGTCCTTCCGGCATCAGCGACGCCAACTTGTCACGGAGCTTTTCAACACCGCTGCCGTTTAATGCGCTCACCATGAAGGTGTCGGTGAAGGGAAATCGCTCGTTGAGATTCTGCGCCAACGGCAAAAGCAGGTCCCGTTTCATAAGGTCCGTCTTGTTAATGATGAGCAGCGCCTTGGCCTTGTTGGCCTCAAGCTGCTTGATGATGGCTTCCGTCTCGTCATCAAGGCCGCGCCGGGCATCGACAAGAAGGGCCGTGGCATCGGCCTCGGCGGAACCAGCCCAGGCACTCTTCACCATGTGTTCGTCAAGCTTGCGGCGCGGCGCAAAGATGCCCGGCGTATCTACCAGCACGACCTGCGCATTGTCCTTCACCATGATGGCGCGGATGCGGGCACGAGTGGTCTGCACCTTGTGGGAGACGATGGAAATCTTGGCGCCGACAAGCTGGTTCACCAGTGTGGACTTGCCGGCATTGGGCGCGCCGATGATGGCGGCAAAGCCGAAACGCGTCGTTCCTGCAGTCTCGTTCACCGCAAGCCCTTTTCGGAGATGAAGGCTATGGCTGCCGCCTTCTCGGCGGCCTGCTTGGAGGGGCCGCGCCCCTCGGCAGTTCCATGCTGCGGAACAGATAGGCGCACGGCGAATTCCGGCTTGTGTTCCGGTCCGCTGCGCGCCAGTACTTCGTAGGCAGGCAGCTCCTTGCCGCGAGAAAGTGCCCATTCCTGCACGAAAGTCTTGGGGTCCTTCACCGCCGTTGCGGGGTTCTTCAAAGTCGTATCCCAATGTTCCAGCACGAAGGATTTCGCCTCATCAAAACCGCCGTCGATGTAGATGGCACCAATCACCGCCTCCATTACATCACCAAGCACCGAGCGCATTTTCTGCACACCCTGTCTGCGTTCCACCGCGCCCACATGCAGGCGTTCAGCAAGGCCCAGTTTCTCGGCGATCTCGGCACAGACTTCGCCGCGCACGATGGCGCTGTGGCGTGCGGCGAGTTTTCCCTCTCGCTCCTTGCCATGGCTCACAAACAGCGCCTCAGCAATGACGAGGCTCAAAACACGGTCACCCAAAAACTCCAGACGCTCGTAACTCGATTGCGCCTTCTGGCTGCTGCCATGGGTCAGCGCTTGCTTGAGAAGGTCCGTATCCTTGAAGGCATATCCTAGCCAAGCCTCTCCGTTGTCTGCCGTATCGGAGGTGCGCTTCCTGGCCATGTCAGATCGGGTTGAAGAATCTCATCCAGCGGATCAGCACGGGCCACTCCCAGACTTTCAGAAGCGAAGCGTCCGCCGAGATCGAGAAAAAGATGATGTCAGCGCGGCCGACATAGTTTTCAATCGGCACATAGCCGACATGGTTCAACACACGGGAATCGAGCGAGTTGTCGCGGTTGTCACCCATCATGAAATAGTGGTTCTCCGGCACAATATAGACATCGGTGTTGTCGAGGTCACCGTTCGGATTTGAATCCAACACTTGATACTGCACGCCATTGGGTAAGGTCTCGAGATATTGCGGAACGGGATGTCCGCCGAATTCGCTGTCCTGATCAATATAATCCTCGATACGCTCCTTCTTCACGGCGATATCGTTGATGTAGAGAACGCCGTCCTTCATCTGGATGCGGTCACCCGGCAAGCCGATCACGCGCTTGATGTAGTCGATATTGGTGTCGGTCGGCAGCTTGAAGACGGCAACGTCGCCGCGCTTCGGCGTGTCAGCCAAAAACTTGCGCCCCGGGAAATCGATGGGGCAGCATTTGATGATGGTATTGCCCGAGAAGGTGTTCAGGCCGAAATTGAAGGAGTACTTGCCATAGCCATAGGACAGCTTGGAGACGAAAAGATAGTCGCCGATCTTCAGCGTCGGGTACATGGACCCGGAAGGGATGTTGAAGGGCTGGTAGAAGAAGGTGCGGACAAAAAAGGCGATCAGCAGCGCCTGGATGATGACCTTGACGGTCTCCCAGATGCCTTCGTCCTTTTTCTTGCCTGAGGCGCGTGCTGCGGCCATGGCATGGTCATTCTTGCTCATTCATCCACCTTTGCAGGCCGTCAGGTTACAGCAAATTCGGTCTAGTTGCAGGCCGTCATATAGTGGGGCGGGTCACCCTGTTGCAATGCAGCAACGCCGCATAGGTCTGGCTGTGGCCTTGTGGACACAGTTTGTGTCGCTCAAATGGCCTCAATGATCACAATGGATTGGGCATATGGAAGCTCATCGGTCATGGTCAAATGAATGACGGCCTGTTTTCCCTCAGGCGTCAATGCCTTGAGGCGGGCCAGGGCGCCGCCTGTCAATTGCATGGTCGGCTTGCCACTGGGCAGGTTCACCACGCCCATGTCCCTCCAGAAAACGCCCTGGTTCATGCCCGTGCCGAGGGCCTTGGCGCAGGCCTCCTTGGCGGCGAATCGCTTGGCATAGGTGGCGGCGCGTTGGGCTCTGCGTTCGGCCTTGCGGCGTTCGGTTTCGGTGAAGACGCGGGCGATGAAGCGCTCGCCATGGCGCGCCAAGGTTTTTTCGATGCGCCGGATATCGATGATGTCGTTGCCGATGCCGATGATCACTTGGCAAGGCTCCGGCTGCCGGGCTTGATGGCCGGGATCATCTGCAGTTCCAGCGGCAAGGCATCGGCAGGATAGGAGGGCACATCGAGGGTCGTGAGGGCAAACAGGGGGACACCGACATCAGCCTTGCCGGAGGAGCGGTCGATGAGGCAGGCGGCAGCCACGGTTACACCGCCTTCGGCATTGATGCCCTCGATGCATTCCCTGGAAGAAAGGCCCGTCGTCACGATGTCCTCAACCATCAACACGCGGGCACCCTTGGGAATGGAAAAGCCACGGCGCAGTTCCAATTTGCCGTTGACACGTTCGAAGAAGATGCCAGGCACACCAAGCTGGCGCGCCACTTCATAGCCCACGATCACACCACCCATGGCGGGTGAAGCAACGAGATCAACTTCAATTCCTCCTGCCCGCACCTTATCGGCAATGGCGCGGCACAGACGCTCCGAGCGTACAGGGTCCATCAACACGCGGGCGCATTGCAGGTAGCGCGGCGAATG
>JAIBJH010000206.1 GCA_020029455.1 Hyphomicrobiales bacterium | reverse complement strand
CCGGCGACACGGTCTATGGCTTCAATTCCAACGCCGGAAATCCACTCTATGATTTTTCGCGGAATGCGCACCCGATCCTGACCATTTGGGACGGCGGCGGCAATGACTGGCTGGACTTGAGCGGTTACGCAACGGCCTCGAAAATCGATCTCAACCAGGGTGCCTTTTCCAACTGCGACGGCATGACCAAGAACATCGCCATTGCCTATGGTTGCGACATCGAGAACGCCATTAGTGGCTCCGGCAATGATACGCTGATAGGTAATGCACTGAACAACATACTGATGGGCGGTGACGGAAACGATGTCCTCACCGGTAGCGATGGCGCTGACATCCTGATCGGCGGCGGCGGTAATGACACCTTCTACGCTGATGCCCAGGACTATCTCCTGCAGTTCAGCGGCGGTGATGGATATGACATTCTCTACATTTCTGGTGAACTCTCCTTCACATTTGACTATCTCTTCTATGGTTTCGAGGAGTTGTGGTTTCTAAGCGACGAGCCACCCCCACCGCCTCCCACGCCGGAAATCGTGGGAACGGGCTCGGCTGAAGTCTTGAATGGCACCACCGGCAATGATGTGATCAAAGGCCTTGCGGGGAACGACACGCTTAACGGTTCGGATGGCGACGACATACTTTTCGGCGGCGCGGGCAATGACAAGCTTTATGGTGGCAACGGCATCGATACCGCAAGCTATGAAGACGCCACCGCAGCGGTGACCGTTTCATTGGCCCTCACGAAATCACAGAATACGAAGGGTGACGGTTACGATACGCTGATCAGCATCGAAAACCTCACGGGCTCGGCATATGACGACAAGCTGACAGGCTCCATCGCAAGCAACGTTCTCAAAGGCCTTGCCGGCAACGACATCCTCGATGGCGGAAAGGGAGCCGACACGCTCATCGGTGGCCTCGGCAACGACACTTACATCATCGACAACGTGGGAGACGTCGTTGATGAAACGGGCGGCGATGGCATCGATCTGGTCAAGTCGTCAGTGAGCATCAATCTCACCAGTGCCGCCGTGGCCGGGGATGTCGAGAACATCCAGCTTACCGGAACGGCGGTCATCAATGCCACCGGCAACGACCTGAACAACATCATTGAAGGTAACATCAAGGCCAATGTTCTAGATGGCGGCAACGGTGTTGACACCGTCTCCTATGCCAATGCGGCAGGTGGCGTTAAGGTCAATCTTTCCATCACCACGGCGCAGTTTACCGGCAGCAAGACAGGTTACGACACACTGCTGAACTTCGAGAACCTCACGGGCTCGAAATATGCCGACACTCTGACGGGCGATGCCAACGGCAATGTGATCACGGGCCTTGGTGGCAACGACATCATCTCCGGCGGCGATGGCAATGATGTGCTGATCGGCGGACTTGGCAAGGACACCCTGACGGGTGGCTTTGGAGATGACAGCTTCGTGTTTCTGAGCACGGCCGATTCTGGCAAGAGCGCCACCACGCGCGATCTCATCACCGATTTCGCAGTGGGCGAGGACCACATTGACTTCAGCGCAATTGACGCCATCTCAGGCGGATCAGACGATGCCTTCGCGTTTACGGGCGCCAGCGCGTTCAGCGGCTCGGCAGGCGAACTCATTCTCACCTATTTGTCCGGACAAACGATCGTTTCGGGCGATATCAATGGCGACAAGATTGCCGATTTCCAGATCGCGCTCACCGGCGCACTGGCACTGACAGCAGACGATTTCATTCTCTAGTCTGCGGGGCCATGCGCCGCGCTGCAAGCACGGCGTCGGCCCAGAGGCGCGGCTTCTCCTGCGGCAGATTGTGGCCGCCGTCCTTCACCATGATGTGGCGGAAGGGGCCGGTGAATTTCGCCGCGTCATCCTGATAAACGCCCGCCACACCATCGCTGTCACCATCAATAGCGATCGCCGGCACAGTGATATCGGGCTGGGCGGCCAATCTCTTCTGAATATCCGCCACGGCAGGATCACCCGGCACAAGGCCGTAACGGTGACGGTAAGAGTGAATGACGACGTCCACGAAATCAGGATTGCTGAAAGCTTCGGCTGAACGCGCGTAGTCTTCATCGGAAAATTTCCAGGTGGGCGACCACATGCGCCAGAGCAGCTTGCACAATTCTTCGCGGTTCTGCTCAAGGCCGCGGCGGCCGCGCTCCATGCTGAAATAATACTGGTACCAGTATTCCACTTCATGCGCCGGCGCGGCGGGCTCCATGGCGCTGGCGATATCCTGGATGTTGTAGCCGTTCTCGGTGACAAGCGCCTCCACCCGTTCGGGCCACAGGGCCGAGACTATGCAGCAGGCGCGGCCGCCCCAGTCATAGCCGGCAAGCATAGCCTTGCTGATTTGCAGTGCATCCATCAGTGCCAGAAGATCCGCACCCAATGCAGCCTGCTCGCCGGAGCGTGGCGTTGTGGGTGAGAGGAAGCGCGTTGCACCATAGCCGCGCAGCCAAGGCACGATGACGCGGGCGCCTTCCGCCGCCAGCAGCGGTGCCGCCTCGGCATAGGCATGCACATCATAGGGAAAGCCATGCATGAGAAAGCAAGGCCAGCCATTTTTGGGGCCGTAAGTCAGATAAGCCACTTCGAGAACGCCGGATGTGATGCGGTGAATGTTCATGGTGCTGAGAACCGTTTGATGGCGTCAACAATTGCCGCAAAGCTCTTGCCCGCGGGCGCGCAGGAAAGCATGGACCAGCAGCGGCTCGTCGCGCACTTCGGCAGTACCTCCGGCGACACGCAGTTTTTCGGCATAGGCGAAGCAATCATCGTGCAGCGGATCGAGCCCCGCCGCCACGAGAAAAGCGGGCGGCAACCTCGCATGAGATGATGCTGTCAACGGCTCTGCGTAAGGATGCGGCGCCCCCTTGTAGATGTCGCGGTAATAAAGAACGTCCGTCACCGAGAGTCCCGGCGCATTAGCCTGCGTCACATAGCTGCCCTTGGTCACATCGCCGCCGAGGCCCGGATAGATCAGCACTTGGCCTTTGATGACAGGACCATTCTCGTCCCTTGCCCTCAAACAGAGCGCTGCTGCCAGATTAGCCCCGGCACTGTCACCCGCCAGCACAATCGATCTTTCTTCCTTCGCCAATTCCTTCAGCACCGCCCAGCATTCATCAAGCGCCACCGGGAAGACATGTTCGGGGGCGAGGCCATATTCAACGCCCACGGTTTCGATTGCTGCCTGATCGGCCAGTTCGGCGCAGATATCATCGTGGCTTTCAAGGCCGCCCACCACAAAACCCCCGCCATGGAGATAAAGCAGGATGGCCCTGTCCTGCCTCTTCGGGCGGTAGCGGCGGCAGGGGATCTTCCCAACACGGAAATCTTCAACGGCAACGCCTTCTGGCCGGGGTTTCCTGAAATGGGTGCAATAGCGGTTGTAGAAATCGCGCTGCTGCTGAAGCGAAAAATTTACGGCATCGGGCGGGTAAAGCCGTTCACCTTCGATCATGAAGGCCCTGATTCCGGGGTCCGCAAGGCTCTCATATTTGGCTTCTATGGCGTCCATCGGACTTTCCCCTCATTCCGGAGCTTGCCGGAATCCACCTCAATTTCAATAAGTTAACTTCAATTTTTAGCGTCGCCAAGGGTCTTTTGATTCCTGAACGGCAGATAAATTTTGCCCTCAGGCACCGTTCAGGGCCGCCTCTCTAGAAAGGCACCATCAAACGACTTCGAGGGAGCAACCCAAATGAACAAGATCTTCAAAATCGCCGCCGCCGCTTCGCTGGCTTTCGGCCTCTTCACCGCTTCGGCCTCCGCCCAGGATGCCAGCCTCTATGACGATGGCATCGTCGTCACCCCGGCCTCTTACTCCACCACCGACCAGTCCGCTTCCGCCTATCAGGCCATCAAGCGCGGCAAGATCGTTGCCTTCAACACGGCAAAGGCCAAGGGCTCGATCATCATTTCCACCAAGAGCAACGAACTCTATCTCGTGCTCGGCTCGGGCAGGGCGGTGATGTACCGCGTCGCCACGGCCCGCAAGGGTTTCGAATGGGCCGGCACGCACAAGGTTTCTTACAAGACCCAGTGGCCCGACTGGCGCCCGCCAGCTGAAATGCGCGTCCGTCATCCTGAGCTTCCGGTTTTCATGGCTGGTGGCCCCAAGAACCCGCTCGGCGCGCGCGCCATGTATCTCGGTTCCTCGATCTACCGCATCCACGGCACCAATGAGCCGAAGTCCATCGGCAAGTCGGCGTCCTCAGGCTGCATCCGCATGCTGAACGAAGACGTGACCGAGCTTTACCGCCTCGTCAAAATCGGCGCCGAAGTGACGGTGATCTGATCCCGCCTAAAACCTTCCCCGCTCCCTCAACATTGGCCGCCCTCCGGGGCGGCCTTTTTTATCCGCCGCGTCGGCCCAATCATTCGTCATTCCGTGCAAGCGCCGGAGATTGCGCCAGCAATCACACGGTGCGCGACACGGAACCCAACTTTGCATCAGGTTTGCTGTTTGTAAAAAAAGCTGGGCTCCGGATTGCGGCGGCCCTTGACCGGAATAACGGGACTGGGGGAGTCAGAGCCGCATTGGCCGGGGGATGATTACGGCCTCGCTGATACGCTCCATGATAGCCGCAATCATTTCCTGTCGTTAAGCTGTATCGCATCGAAAAAGCCGAAAAGCCATTCTGAGGCGGAGCGTGGGATTGCTACCATGGTACCTGACGTAAGCGCGGCTCGCCGCCAAAGCACCACCGGTTTGCGCCGATTCCTGGATCTGCAGCAGCAGCGCGATTGGATGCAGGGCAAGACGATCCCGCGCGATGCCGACGAGCGCTCGCAGTCCTTGGAACTGCGTCTCAAATACGCCGCGCGGTTTGAGAAGCTACTGCGCCGGCCGCAGGCGCAAGAGGTCCTGAAGATTCTGCGGCGCTACGGCCGCGACTGCATTCCGATCCCGCGCCGGACCGAGCGGCACTACTGGTCGGTTTCTTGTCTGCCGTCGACTCCGGGCAAGGCGCTCGTTCGCGTCAATGCGAGCTGGATGGAGCTTTTCTCGCTCTATGCGGACGGCGAGGGCATCCGCGCGCTGTTCCTGGTGCATCTTTC
>JAIBJH010000205.1 GCA_020029455.1 Hyphomicrobiales bacterium | reverse complement strand
AAAAAAGACCGTGGTTCAGGAAGTTTGCCGAAAACCAGATTGGGCAACTTCAAGATTGCGGGTTTTCGCTCTTTTGCAAATGTCTCCAGCCTTTGCTGCACACTGCAATCAAGGAACCTCCTCGTCATCGTTATATCCTTCAAGTCTTGCTTTGAGCGTTACCATGACGCTCTGAGCCACCTTGATGTCTTTCGCTGAAATGCCCTCTGCAAGCGCGTTGACACGGGGTGCGTAGAGCCGCAGCGCCTCTTCGTAGACCTTACGTCCTTTGGGCGTCAGCACGACAAGGTGTGCCCGCCTATGGTGCGGGTTGGGCTCGAAAGAGACGATCCCGTCCTTCTCAAGATCGTTGACGATACGCTGCACGTTCTGGCGGCTCGCGCCGAGATCGCGCGCGAGCCACGCCACCGGTTCCGGCCTTCCGGCATAGGCGATTGCTCCCAGAATCTGCCAGCGGGCGCTTGTCAGTCTGAGCGGTGCAACCAGCCGGTCGCCCCAGGTGAGCGTCAGGTTATTGACCCGGAACAGGCAGAGGATGAGGTCGGTCAAGGTGTCCCCAGCTGGTGTGCGTGCGCCATCGTTCATTGTCTTCATATACCCCTCTTGACATTATGATGTCAATCATGCATCTTATTGACTATACCGCTCGTTTATTGCGACGGCAAGCCTTTGGAGTGTCCACCCATGAAGAAGATCATCCATCCGGTCGCCGGGATCATTGCCATGCTCACCATAGCCACCTTTTGGCTCTCGACAGCTCTTTCCGAGCTGTTTTGGTCATTCGCAACCGTTGTCGCCGTCAAGTCGGCCATTCCCTGGGGCTTCCTGCTGCTCGTTCCTGCGCTGGCGGCGGCTGGCGGTTCGGGCATCGCGCTGGCCAGGGGCAGACGCGCCGGGCTGATCGGCACGAAGCTGAAGCGCATGCCCTTCATCGCAGCCAATGGCCTCCTCGTGCTTATTCCCGCTGCGCTGTTTCTCGCCTCAAAAGCGAAGGCAGGCGAGTTCGATACAGCGTTCTACATCGTGCAGGCGATCGAACTGCTTGCAGGGCCGGTCAACTTCGTCTTGCTCGGCTTCAACATGCGTGACGGTTTGAGAATGACGGGTCGACTGAGCCGCAAAACTACAGTGGCAGTCGATGTACCGTTGCTTGCTTCCGAAACGGTGGCCGAAGGCACGATGTCATTTCGCTTCGCCAAGCCCGCTGGCTTCACGCACGTCGCCGGACAGTCGGCAGTGTTCACGCTGCTCGATCCTCCCGAGACGGACGGCGAGGGCGTGACCCGAACTTTCACCATCGCCAGCGCGCCGCATGAACCGGAACTGATGATTGCTACGCGGATGCGCGACACTGCATTCAAGCGCGTCCTGAAAGCGCTGCCGATGAAAAACTCTATCCGCGTCTCGGGCGTGGGCGGTGCAATGACACTGCACGATGATCCCGTGCGGCCGGTTGTCTTTCTCGCCGGAGGCATAGGCATCACGCCATTCCTGTCGATGGCGCGTCACGCAGCTTACGCGAAGCTTCCGCACAAGATCACGCTGTTCTATTCCAACCGCCGGCCCGAGGACGCTGCCTTCCTCGACGAGTTGCAGCAGTTGGCGCAAACCAGCCCCGACTTCAGGTTGGTCGCAACCATGACCGCGATGGGGCCGTCCGCCAAGCCGTGGCAGGGCGAGACAGGAACCATCAACGAGGCGATGCTGCGCCGCCATATCCCTGATGTCCGCCTGCCCATCTACTATCTTGCCGGCCCGGCTGCGATGGTTGCGGCCATGCGCGTCGTGCTCGAAAAAATGGGGGTCGCCAGCAAGGACATCCGCTACGAGGAGTTCTACGGCTACTGACACGGAAATTGTTTCCCGGCCGCCCCGGCTGCTCCACCGCGTCGGCCGGGACTGAAAAGTCGAAACAATGATGGGGTGATGCCCAATTTCATCCTGTGGAGCTAGTCATTCCTATAATATGCAAACAGTCCTTGACACCGCGCGGTGAAAATGCTACTTCTCGCTACATTCCATCAGTGGGCCGGAAATTCCGGCCCTTTTTCTTGTCCTAGCAATAGTCTTGAGAAGCTCACGAAGACGACGCAGGGGAGAACACTGGTGGAAGGCCGGAAAGCACGTGGGTGCTTTTCTGCTCGTATCGGGCGCCAGCCGTGCTAAGGGCGGGTCAACCGACACTTCTAACAAGGAGGCTTCCCATGGCTTTCCCTCCGAACTACCGGCAGGAGCGTAGCAACCGCGAACGTGCCAAGCAGCGCAAGGCCCTCGAAAAGCAGGCCAAGCGCGAAGAAAAATCGGCTCTCCGTAAGGCTGACGAACCCTCGCCAGCGCCGGAGTCCACCCCCAATTCAGACGAAGCGCAGACCCGTTGACATGGCAAAAAAACGCCCAAGGATCGAAGACAACTTCGTCTATTTTGACGTGGTCTATGAGGACGGCAGCAAAAGCTCCCGCCGCAAGGTCAATGCCGCAGGGCTGGCGCGCGACGAGGAAGAGGCCTTCGCCCTGACCGAAATCATGAACCAGGACCGCCGCATTTCCGAAGTCTCCGGCAAGAACCGCGGGCCGGTGAAACTTCTCGCGCGCTCCGCCATGTAGGGTTTTCCACGTAATTCCTATATCGTGAAAATAGTCCTTGACACCGCGCGGTGAAAAGGCTATATCTTGCTACATTCCATCAGTGGGCCAAAGTTTCCGGCCTCTCTCGCCCCCAGCAATAGTCTTGCAAGCTCAAGAAGACGACGCGGGGGAGAATGCTGACAGAAAAGTTCCCGGAAGTTCACAATGGCAAAGCAGGTTCTATTGATTCAAGGCGGCAGCGAAGGCGCCTACAAATATGATGCGAAGCTCGCCGATAGCCTTCGCAGCAAACTCGGCCCAACCTACGAGGTTCGCTACCCGGCCATGCCCAACGAGGAAAATCCTGATTACAAGAGCTGGAAACACTTCATCCTGCGAGAAGTGCTGCAAATGGGAAAGAACCCGATCCTCGTGGGACATTCGATTGGGGCTTCCGTTCTGATCAGGATTCTGGCTGATCGGAATCAGAGACAACCGATCGCCGGCGCGTTTCTCATTGCGGGTCCCTTTTGGCATGATCACGAGTTCTGGCGTTGGGACGAAGTGGCGCTGCCCCACGATGCGGCGGATCACTACCCGCACGGCGTTCCTCTGTTTCTCTATCACGGCGAGGACGATGAGGTCGTTCCCGTTTCTCACCTCGTCATGTATGCGAAAGCTCTTCCCCAGGCGGTTGTCCGGCGCTTGCCGGGCCGCAACCACCAGCTCAATGACAATATGAGCGAGGTCGCGCGTGACATTGAGAGTCTAGGTTGACCCATTCCGGCCACAAAGGATGCCGGAGGTTGACATGACGCTCCTGCGCTTGGCGCTCTTTTTGTCATTCCCATAAAGCCGGCCGAACCTTTTTGAAGAGGACACAGGATGAGCATGAGTTTTGAGCTAATGATGCTGGCAGCCGCAAGTCTTTGGGGCTTCCTTCAACTCGTCGCTGCGGCGCAGGCCGCAAATGCACAGTACGGTCTCAAATGGGCAGCGAGCCCGCGCGACGCCGAGATGCCGCCGCTCTCGCCAATTCCCGGGCGCATCAACCGCAACTTCCGCAATTACATGGAGACGTTTCCGTTCTTTGCCGCGGCAGTTCTCATTGCTCAGGCGGCGGGCATTCACAATGAGCTGACCCATTGGGGATCGATTGCCTATATCGGCGGGCGCATCGCTTACACCGCGCTTTATATATCCGGAATACCGCTCATCCGCGCGCTGTTCTGGAACATCGCTGCCTTTGGCATGCTCGCGGTCCTGGCGGCGCCTTTCCTGCCGCCCTGAATCGCCTGACGGCACCTGCCGGGATGCTCCATTCCTGCAACAATACGTCGTCAAAGGGCTGTAACCCGCTACATTCCGGCAGTGGGCCAAGTTTCCGGTCTCTCCTGCCCCCCGCAATAGCCTTGCAAGCCTAGCGCGCTTTCCGACCGCGTGGGATTACGCGGTCAAAATCTGCCCTAAGACGATGCGGGGGCAGGCAACTGGTGGAAGACCTCAGCCCAGCACCATCGTGTTTCCGCGCCCCACTTTGGGCAGCTGCATTTCTACCTATTACAGTTTCGTCTTTTCGTCGAAAACCTGCCGAAGATCGTTTTGAATCCTGTGGCGTTCAATGGGATCCTCGCACTGTAAGAGAGCAACAAGAGAAAACCCCTCATGGACGGCGTTTCCATTGAGGCAATCATGGAAGGATTGTGTCTCGCCAGCAAAGAAGGCTTCAATTTGCCCCTCGGGTGTCTCTCCGCAAAGGAGATAGACCCCTGAGACTGGGTTGAACTTGAGATCGCTTGGGTAAACCTCGAAGGAATAGGCTTTACCCGAAATCCCGACCCAAGAGTGCGTGCGCATTCGGGGTGACATCCTTTAGCCGTCCGTTTGCGAACGGCCATTTTAGACCCGCTGCCACACCATTGCACCCTGCAATTTACCCGAAGGCTGCACTCTCCACTCACGGTCCCGCCGCAGCAGTTTTTCACGTTGCAAGCCACATCAGCTATGCTTTGCGGCTGGCATTGCTCATTTTTGAATCAATGCGCCACTTCGACAACGAGATCCACGTGCCGCTGGGTGATGCTCGGAGCTAGCCGCTAATCCAGCGCCCGCTCCGCCCCTCACCAACTGGACCGCTTCAAGCATTCTGAATTGGCTGTTCCCAGCAAGGCAGATTGACAGCATCTGTTCGTACAAGGAGTTCTGCCATGTACACACCACCCGCCTTTCGCGACGATGAGAAGGAAAGCCTGCACGCGACGATCCGCGCCGCGCGGCTGGCGAACTTTGTCACCGCCACGGCGGATGGACCGCTGGCAACGCCCCTGCCGCTCTTCCTCGATGAGAGCGAGGGTGAGCACGGCGTGATCTATGGCCATCTCGCCAAGGCCAATCCACAATGGCGTGTTCCGCCCATGGGCGATGCTCTGGCGATCTTCATGGGGCCGGATGCCTATGTGACACCGCAGTGGTACGCAACCAAGCAGGAGACGGGCAAGGTCGTGCC
>JAIBJH010000204.1 GCA_020029455.1 Hyphomicrobiales bacterium | reverse complement strand
ACTATGGGGAAGGCGCGTGTTCATCTGCCCGTTCAATCTTTCCTTCAGGCAACGCAGAAAGGCGAAGAGATTTTGGCGCGGCTGGTGAGCGAGGGCTTTGGCAAGCGCAAAAAATTGGTCGACCTCTTCTGCGGCGTTGGTCCGTTCGCATTGCGCCTGGCGGAGACCGTCGCCGTTCACGGTTTTGACTCCGACAGGAACGCTATCGCGCAGTTCAACAATGCAGTGCGACACACCCAGGGGCTCAAACCCATTTCGGCGGAGGTGCGTGACCTCTATCGCGCGCCATTGGTTGTGCAGGAACTTAGCGAGTTTGACGGCCTTGTCATCGATCCGCCGCGGGCGGGAGCAGAGGCGCAGATCAGGCAGATTGCCAAGTCACAGGTGAAACGGGTGGTTTACGTGGCTTGTGATGTACAGACATTTACCCGGGATGCCGCAATACTGGCAGAAGGTGGCTACAAGCTCGAGAAAGTATTTCCCGTTGACCAATTTAAATGGACAGCCCACCTGGAAATGGTGGGCTGGTTCAGCAAATAGATTAGTCCTTGGCGCGCTCGATATAAGAGGCGTCAGAAGTGTCAACAACGATCCGTGTGCCGGATGTGACGTGGGGTGGCACCATGGTGCGGACGCCGTTGGAAAGAACCGCCGGCTTGAATGACGATGATGCTGTCTGGTTCTTGATGGCGGGTTCCGTATCGGTAATCTCGAGCGTCACGCGCTGGGGAATTTCGACGGAAATCGGGGTTTCGTTGAAAAGGGCCACTTGGCATTCCATGCCTTCCTGGAGGAAAGGCGCACTGTCACCCAACATGTCGGCCGGAATGTTGACCTGTTCGAAGGTCGTAGGATTCATGAAGATGTAGTTGTCGCCATCCTGGTAGAGGTAGGTGTGGGTGATGGTCTCTACGAAGGCGCGCTCCACGGAATCCGTGGTCTTGTAGCGGATGACGGTTTTGACACCATCGGAAATGCGGCGCATGTCGATGGTGGTGGTCGGCGTGCCCTTGCCGGGATGGACGCTTTCAGCTTTGAGTACGACATACAATTTGCCGTCCTCATGCTCTACGACGTTGCCTTTGCGGATGCCGCTGGCGATCACTTTGACCACGGATTGCTCTCTTGAATTGCGATTGAAGGGAATGCGTTGCGCGGGCTATTAGCAGGGCCAATCCACAAAGCCAACCCCCACGAAAATGCCTGATGTGACTGCCATTTCGCCCTGGTTTGACCCGCAACGCCATGAGGACCGGCGCGCCTTCCTTCTGGCGCGAAACAGGATTCTGGCAGCAACACGACAGTGGTTTGCGGTGAGAGATTTTGTTGAAGTGGATGTGCCGGCGCTTTGTCTCTCGCCTGGAAATGAAGCGCATCTACATGCATTCCAGACGGAGGCCGTGCGGCCTGACGGAGGCAAGGACACTCTCTTTCTGCACACATCACCGGAATTTGCCTGTAAGAAACTGTTGGCAGCAGGCGAGAAAAGGATCTTTTCGCTGGGCCATGTGTTCCGGAACCGCGAGAGAACGGCAACGCATGCGCCCGAATTCACGATGCTTGAATGGTATCGTGCCAGTGAAGCATATGATTGCGTGATCGAGGACACGGTGAGCATTCTGCAGCTTGCTGCGCAAACGTCGGGACACAACATCTGGGAATGGCGAGGCCGGACATGCGATGTCCTAAAGGAGCCCCAACGGCTGACGGTAAACGAGGCATTCTGGCGTTTTGCCAAAATTGATCTGCTATCGACAATTGGCGGTGACGGCATGCCAATGAGAGACGCTCTTGCGGCCATCAGCCCTGTGCCGATTGGCAAAGACGACACTTGGTCGGACATCTTCAGCCGTATACTGGTCGAGAAGGTGGAACCCCATCTCGGCGCGGGCCAGGTGACGATCTTGGATGAGTATCCTGCCTGCGAGGCGGCACTGGCGCGGACATGCCCACATGATGCGCGGGTTTCGGAACGGTTCGAGATCTATGCTTGTGGCGTTGAGCTTTGCAATGGTTTTGGCGAACTCACGGATGCGCAGGAGCAGCGGCGGCGCTCCGAAGAGGAAATGGACATTAAGCAGCGCGTCTATGGTGAACGATATCCGATCGACGAGGAATTGCTTGCCGCCTTGAGGATAATGCCGCCTGCCTCGGGCGTTGCGGTAGGGTTGGACAGGGTGGTGATGCTGGCTACAGGCGCAAGCCAAATCGAGCAAGTGCAATGGGCGCCGGTACCCTAAGCGCTAGAGCTTTTTTTTGCCACCTTTTCCAGCCGCTTTTGCTGGTTTCTGGCCGTGAGGCGCTGAAACTTCTTGGTATTCTGGATACCCTAGCATGTCCATGCGTTTCTGCTGGTATTTGGCTGTGAGGCGCCGAAACTTCTTGGTGTTCCGAATGCCCTTCACATCGGGATAAAGTTCACTGATCTTTTGCAGTGCCGCCAACTCGCGCTCGTCGCTCAAGGGATGGTTGCCGTAGACCGCGTGAACCAACTTTGAGACGCGCGGCGCAAATTGCCGAAGCTGGCGTTGTATCTCCGCCATGCCGTGCGGATCATATCCGGCCGCAACCATGATGTCGATGCCGACACTGTCGGCTTCCGCTTCCTGGGCACGCACCATGCCGTTTACCGTGGCCCGGCCGCTTAACCGTAGCAGCTTACCCAGATTGTCTTTCAAGCCTTCGGGCGTAATGGAATCCATCAGGCTGCCGCCAGTCTTCTTGGCGATTTCAATGCGGCGCATGCGGTTGGGGTGACGCATGACGATGTGGGCGATCTCGTGGGCGAGCACAGCGGCCATCTGGGCTTCGGTATCGCAATAGGCAACGAGGCCCTCCTTGACGAGAATGGTTCCTCCACCCGGGGTGAAGGCGTTCACCCGCTCATCGTCGAGAAGATAGACCTTGTACTTGAAATTCTCCGAACCCAACCCTTGCGTCAGCTTGTCCACCATGCCTTGCAGGTATTTTTGCATTTCCACGTCGTCGGACAATCCCTGCTGCCGGACGAGCTTGTGGGTTACAAGCGCCGCAGCCTGCTTTTCCGTCTCCAGGGATTTGTCAAAAGCATAGGTGACTTCGGTGGGTGTGGCGCCAATGCTCGCCGCGAAATTTTTGCGGAAGGCCGTCTTTTCATTCTCAAGCAGTGAGCGCAGATTCGAGTGGGAGCTGGCCGTACAGCCGGCCAACAGCATGGCTCCCAGTAGACCCAGCATGTTGAGCGGACGAATTCTTGCCGCCGACAAATGCCACATGCGCTCTTTCCCCTCTGCCGGGAGACGCGCGTCCCGGGGACCTTTTCTGCACTGATTTGTCATACCATTCAAGATTTATCTAAGCCATTGGAAAACTGCCAAGTTCTGCAGCAATTGCTGGCAAAGGAGGCGGGGACAGGGATTTTTTGGCCTTGAGTTTGGCTAGCCGGTTTCGCGCCGCGTGTACATAGTGCCGAGGACGATGAGACAACCAAATGCAGCCACCGCCGCCGACAAAAGGAATGACAAAGCGCCCCAATTATCAAAGACGGCGCCAAAGGCCGTTATGAAAATCACGGCGGCAATCTGTTGCATGACATTGAAAAAACTCTGCGCCTCCGCGGCTTCCGCCCAGGTAGTGTTGTTTTTGATGAATGAAAGACAGGCAACGAAGCCTAGCGCGTATGTGATGCCATGCGAGGCTTGCAGGACGATGAGCAGTGCAACGCTTGGTGACGACGCCATCAACAGCCAGCGCAAAATCAAAGCAGCGCTTGAGACGGCGATGAAGGTGCGAAGGTCAAGCCGGTGTTCGAAATTGCGGAATGAGAAAAACATCAGCACCTCGGTGAAGGCGCCAATGGCAATCAGCCCGCTGATGGCCCCGGCCTCGTAGCCCTGTTGTTTGAGATGAAGCGACAGAAAACCGTTGAGTGCGTGGATGGTTGAATAAGTGACGGACCAGCTCGCCAGGGGCCAAAACAGATGTGGCTTCAGCAAAGCCCGATAGCCGGTGCGCGTTTGAGGCTTCGCCGCTTCCTCGCTGGTCTTGAAAGTGGGAAGGATCAGTGAGGCAAACAGCCGGAACAGCGCAAAGCCGAGGGAAAGAACGATGAAGGCCATGGAACCAAAGGATTCTGCTGCATAGCCCGTCATGAAAAGCGCCACCATGTAGCCAACAGTGGCAAGGCCGCGCAGCGTTCCAATGTGGCCGCGACCTTTGGAAGTGAGATGCAGTGCGGCCGCGTCTCCGATCGGAGCTGCAAGGGCGCCAGCAATGGTGGATCCGGCAAAGCAGAGAAGTATCGGCCAGAAACTATCTGCCCAAAACAGGCCGGCGATGAAAAGCAGAAAGACCAGCGACAAGATCTGAAGTGAACTTCGCCAGTCCCGCGCCTTGTCAGCCAAGCGTCCGACAACCACGTTAGAGGCAAGAATGAGAAGGATCGGGACAGTCGTTACGACCGAAATTTCGAAACCACTGAGGCCATGGGAAGCGAGCCAGATGCCTGCGTAGGCGTGTGCGGCGCCCGCCGGAAGGAACTGTGTGACGTAATAGAGGGAAATGCGCGCATAAGGACTCATTCAGCGTTCAGCCGAGATTTTCCGCAGTGAGCACCTGCTTGATACTCTTCGCTGCCTTGTCGACGATTTCCGTGAGTTCCGCATCGGTGCAATTGTAAGGCGGGGCGAGGATCACGATGTCACCGTTGATGCCGTCCACGTTGCCACCCACGGGATAACAGATCAGGCCGTTTTCAAGTGCGCGCTGGCGGATTTTCATGAAGAGTTTCCGTTCGGCAGGGAACGGCGTTTTCTTCTCCTTGTCTGCCACCAGTTCTGCCGCAATGAAGTGGCCGCGACCACGAATGTCTCCGATGGCAGCAACGCCAGATAGCGCCTCGGCGAACATGGACTTGATGCGTGCTTCATTCGCGGCAACCCGCGCGAGCAGATTTTCCCTTGTGATGATAGTTTGCACGGCAATACCTGCCGCACAGCATGCCGTATGGCCTGTGAAGGTGTGGCCCGTCATTGGCGCGCCATGAACCGCCATGATGGCATCACTCACCCTTGTGTTGTAGATTGCAGCACCCAGGGGCAAGTAGCCTGCCGCTAGACCTTTGGCGACCGACATGATGTCGGGCTCTACG
>JAIBJH010000203.1 GCA_020029455.1 Hyphomicrobiales bacterium | reverse complement strand
CTTATCGCGCTTCTTCCCGCCACTTTCCTCTTCGGCCCTATCGGCCTTCTCGCCAGCGAAGTGGTAATGCTCTTCGCCCGCCCTGCCCCGATCCAGCGATAAGAGTGCTGCCATGACACAAACATCAATCGCTCTTGAGCCGTCCTTCGGCACTGAATTGATCAACCGTGTTCGCAGCGCATCGCCGCTGATCTGGTGGACAGTGCTTATCATGCTGGCGCTCAGCGTCTTCTGCATTGCCCTGCAACAGGTGGACCCGCGGCTTCTCAATGGCGCCAATGTCTGGCACAAGCCGGCGAAGTTTTTCTTCTCCATCGCCATCCAGTTCGCCACGGTGGGCTGGGGCCTCAGCCTTCTTCCCGCCGTTGAACAGTCGCGGCGCAGCATCCGTTGGTTCATTGCCGTCATGGTGGCTGCCGGATGGCTTGAGATGGTTTACATCGTGTTCCGCGCCTCGCGGGCCGAAGCCTCACATTTCAATCATTCTACCGTCACGGCAGATGTTCTCTATTCGCTTATGGGCCTTGGCGCTGTCTCGATGATGTTGGCTGCCGGCTATGTGGGTTATCGGCTGTGGCGTAACCGTGACGGCAATCTGTTGAAGGAGAGCGTTGCGCTCGGCCTGATGCTGGGTGCAGTGCTGGGCGGTATTGCGGGCGCCTATATGAGTTCGCAATATGGCCATGGCGTTGGTGGCGATCCAACCGATGCCACAGGCACTGGCTTTTTCGGCTGGTCCACTACGGGCGGTGATTTGCGCATTGCGCATTTCGTAGGGCTTCATGCGGCGCAGATCATTCCACTCGCCGCCTTTACCGGCAGCAGGCGCGTGATGTGGCTCGTGGCACTTCTCTGCACGATTGCCACAGTTGGCACATTCGCATTAGCCGCATCCGGCGTGCCACTCTTCAGCATGAACACAATCTGAAGCGCAGGTTCAAAAGGCGTACATTCTTCAAAAGCTATCTCCGCGCTCAAGTTTCGGCTGAGGGGCCGCAGCTCACGTGAAGTGAGTTGCGGCCCTTTTTCATCCGGAACGTCACGCAACCCGTGCCTCTCAAAGCACAGCAACATTGGAGACGACCCATGAAGATCAACACCACCATCCGCGCGTTTGCGCTTTCCGCCACCCTTGCAACGCTGGCCGCCATGAACCTTTCTTCACCGGCCATGGCCTATCAGTGCAAGAACAGCTTCAAGCAGGGCGAAGGCATCGCCAAGATTCTGTTCAAGAGCAAATCGGCGGCCAAGAAAGCCTGGAGCGCCACAGCCAAGAATGCTTACGGACTTGAATGGTCCGTGTGGAACATTGCCAGCAACGATAGCGTCAACTGCGACTGGACGGGCAATAACTTCTACTGCATCGCCAAGGCGAAGCCCTGCCAGTACGTGGTGCCGTGATGCGAAGCTGGGCCACTGCTCTGCGGTGGCCCACTATTGCCCCAAAAGAGGCACGTGTCTGCGCGCCTTGAGGCGTGTTATGAAAGAAGCAACAGCCGGAGGGCTCCCCATGCTGCACAAGCTGGCACTTGCATTTTTCTTTTTGATTGCGGTGGTCTTCGCGCCATCCTCTGTGCTTGCCAATGGCCGTGAGACTGCTCTCACTACCAGGACACAAATGGAAACGCGGCTTGACCCGCAGATGCTGCAAGGGTTGCAGGCGGCCATCCAAGCACTGCAAGGTGACGGGGCGATTGAATCCCTTGGCCACGCCTTTGCGCTCAAGGGAAAATTTGAAGAGGCAACCTGGCTCTATGCCAGAGCGGTTGAGGCCAATCCGCAATCGGCTCCTGCCCTTACCTCGCTTGGCGTGATGCTGTCGCAAGGCGTGATGCCGGGACAGGGCAAGCCTCTCTCGCAGCAGGAGCGCCAGCAGATCGTCGATCTGCAAAAAGAGGCGCGAGGCCTCGACCAATCCTCGCCAGCCATTGCCAACAACCTCGGCACCTCCATGGCAGCTCTTGGCCAGATGACCGCTGACCGGGCGATGATCGAGGAAGGCGCCATGCTCATGCTCAGCGCGGTGCAGGCCAATCCGCAGAATGTTCTCTACTATGTGCGGCTCGCCGAAGCGCTGCGAGCGATCGGCGAAGAATCGGCGGCGAAGAAATTTCTGGAAGCCGCTTACATGCTCAACAGCGGCCATCCTTCGCTCCGCTTTGCGCGAGGGCCTGGCGGCGCACTTGAAGGCCTGCCATTCGATCCGAAACTTTGCGAAGTCAATTACGGCTGCGAGCAGAAATGCCCCAAGTCGATCATTGGACAGATCGATTTTGTCACTTGTAAAATCGCTGAATCTTCTGCGCAATCATCCTGCCAGGCGGGCGAGCCCTTCGCGCGCTTCTTCGATTGCGCGGCCAAGCTGCCGCGCTTCGGCATTCTCATCCCGGGCCTCGATCCCGGGCTTTCCATCGTAACGCCGTGGGGATCGCTGGACTTCGTGGTGCAGGGCGACGGCACCATTGACTTCAAGGCGAAGATCAATGTCGCGCAGGTGGGCGGCGTTCAGGGCGGCCTCGAGGCAAGGGGTTCCTGGGATCCCAACCACGGCGCCATTGCCGTCAATGTGGAAGAGCAGGTTCAGGTCAATCTCTTCAGCCAGTCCTCGGAAGTGATCCGGGTCGCCAACCAGTTTGACGCTGGTATTTCGGTTGTCGAAAAGTTTGGCGAAAACGGGGCCAGGACCGATATCGAGATCGGCCGGGGTGGAATTTTGACGGATTGAGCAAGCTTGCCGCCGGAACTTCCAGGGCCTAGATAACGTTTCCACAAACCAAGGAGAAAACCTATGGCCCTCGAACTGCCGCCCCTGCCTTATGCCTATGATGCGCTTGGCCCCTATATGTCCAAGGAAACCTTGGAGTTCCACCACGACAAGCACCACATGGCCTATGTGACCAATGGCAATAATCTCCTGAAGGATTCGCCGCTTGCCACCGCCTCCATCGAGGACATCTGCAAGGTGGCCTTTGCCGACAAGGCGGCGGGCCTCATCAACAATGTGGGCCAGCACTACAACCACATCCATTTCTGGAAATGGATGAAGCCCAATGGCGGCGGCAAGAAGCTGCCCGGCAAGCTTCAGGCGGCAATCGATTCCGATCTCGGCGGTTATGACAAGATGCGCACCGATTTCGTGCAGGCAGGCATGACGCAGTTCGGCTCCGGCTGGTGCTGGATTGCGGTGAAGGATGGCAAGCTTGTCATCAGCAAGACGCCCAATGGCGAGAACCCGCTGATGCATGGCGCCAAGCCGATCCTCGGCTGCGACGTGTGGGAGCACAGTTACTACATCGACTACCGCAACGCCCGGCAGAAATATCTCGAGGCCTTCGTCGACAATCTCGTGAACTGGGATCATGTCGAGGAGATGCGCGCTCAGGCATGAGGCAGCGAAGAAACGCGCGCCTTCTCCCGTGCGGAACGCATGGGAGAAGGTGGCCGAAGGCCGGATGAGGGCCCTCTCCCGCCGCCCACTTGCGCGCTTGCGGCGCAAGCTTGCAAGCGGTGCGGCACCCTCTCCCATCTTCAACGGGAGAGGGCGATCCAGATGAACAGCAACAACTTCCCCATCATCGACGGACATAATGACACGCTCTTGCGCTTCTTCGAAAAGGAGAGCGCGCAGAAGGCGAAGGATTTTCTGGAAGGAGATGGCCTCGGCCATCTCGACCTGCCGCGCATCAGGGCGGGCGGAATGGTTGGCGGCTTCTTTGCGATTTTCTCGCCGAACAGCCATGAGATCCTGCCGGATGATGACGACCGGAATCCGCCCTATGCCGGGGCGCTGTCGCAGAAATCCGCAGAGCAATCGTTGCAGGGCATGCTCGATCTGCGCGATGCCATCGTGACGGAAGCTAAGGGCGAGGTTGCGCTGTGCCATACGGTGACGGAGTTCAGTAATGCGATGGCTGCGGGCGAGCTTGCCTGGATCACGCATATTGAAGGCGCAGAAGCGATCAAGCCCGATCTTTCCAATCTTGAACACTACTACGCGCGGGGGCTTCGTTCGCTGGGGCCGGTGTGGTCGCGGCCTAATGTCTTCGGTGCCGGCGTTCCCTTCCGCTTTCCCTCCTCGCCCGATACGGGACGGGGCCTCACGCCCGAAGGCGAGGCGCTGGTGAAGGAATGCAATCGCCTGCGCATCATGGTCGATCTTTCGCATATCACCGAGCGCGGCTTCTGGGATGTGGTGCGCGTGACAAATGCGCCGCTTGTCGCCACGCACTCCAACGCCCATGCCATTTCAGCCCATTCGCGCAATCTCACAGACGAGCAGTTGCGTGCCATCGGCGAGACCGGCGGCATGGTGGGCCTCAACTACGCCACAGGATTCCTGCGTCCCGACGGCCAATGGAGTCCGGGCACGGGAGCGGATGTCTTGATCCGTCATCTCGAACACATGATCGCGCTTTGCGGTGAGGACTGCGTGGGGCTCGGCAGCGATTTCGATGGCGCGCGCATTCCCTCTTTCATCAAGGACGCCAGCGGCTTGCCTGCGCTTGTTGCGGCCATGGTTGAAGCGGAATTTGGCGAGGAACTGATCACCAAGATTACGCACCGGAATTGGCTGAGGGTTCTGGAGAAGACTTGGGGCAGTTAGAGCATCACCCTTCTCCTCTGGAGAAAGCGGCGCGGCACGCCGATGCCATTCACAATCCCTAAGCCCGCCATGAGGATCAGCGCGCCCACAATCTGCACCAGCGTCATCCGCTCACCCAAAATCAACACAGCGGCGACAAGGCCGATGGGTGTCATCAGGAGAATCCACGGTGCCGCTTCGTCCATGGTCGTGCGTTTCAGCAGGGCGAACCAGGCGAGATAGCCGCCATAGAATCCGACGATGCAGACGAAAGCGAGCGTCGCCCATTCGATCCAGGTGGCGGAAATGATGGATTGCCATTGGCCCTGCTCCAAGAGCCAGGTGGCGACCAGAAGCTGCGGCACGCCGAGAATGGCATTGGCCTTGAGAGTCAATTCGCCATCATCCTTGCTATATTTCCGGATCAACACCTGGCCAAAGGCCCAGAATGCGCCGCCTGCAATGATGCAGAGGACCGGGAACAGCGGCGGCCTTTCCTGCGGCAGGCCGATGATGATGACGACACCCACAATTGCAATCAACGTGCCGATG
>JAIBJH010000032.1 GCA_020029455.1 Hyphomicrobiales bacterium | reverse complement strand
GGTGGCTCGTCGTCCAGGAACCACATTTCCTCGAAGCCGTAGGCAAGATAGTCGTATGTAAATGAGAGTGCGCCGGTAATGTAGAGGATGTCGTAGCCGGCGCCGCCGCTGAACTGCAGGAGGTAGTCCAGGACATCGGCATAGAATGTGTCGTTGCCACTACCGCCCATCAGGATGTCGGCGCCAGCGCCGCCGGTAAGGGTGTCAGCTCCAGCACCGCCCATCAATGTGTTGTCCAGCGCATTGCCGATCAGCGTGTCGTTGCCGGAGCCGCCAATGGCGTTTTCGATGTCGCAGCCATAAGCAATGGCGATGTTCTTGGTCATGCCATCGCAATCGGAAAACGCGCCCGGATTGAGGTCGATTTTTGAAGCAGTGGAAAAGCCGCTCAGATCCAGCCAGTCATTGCCGCCGCCGTCCCAAATGGTCAGGATCGGGTGCGCATTCTGCGAAAAATCGTAGAGTGGATTCCCGGCAGTGGAATTGAAGCCATAGACCGTGTCGCCGGCCCGTGTCGATGTTTCCGCCCCATAGAGAGCCTGAATCGCCAGGATATCGTGCAGCATTGGGGTCTGGGGGAAGTATTCCTTGCCGTCGCTTGCCACCCAATCGGCGCCCGTATAGGAGCCGTCGAAATAGGACATCACTGAATACATGAGTGTGTCCTGAGCATATTCCGCGTCATTGGCGTAGGTCGGGCTTCCGCCATTGTATTCGCCAGGGTGCTCAAGGCCCAAGGCATGACCCAGCTCGTGGATATAGGCGAGATAACCCCATTCACCGGCGGTAGGCGTCACCAGGTCGTTAGTGCCCCAGCTGCTGTTATAGGTGGGATTGAACCAGACCGAACCCGCGCCCGACCATCCGCCTGGAAAATAGGCATGGGCATAGCCGATGCCGCTGGTGGTATTCTGCAGAGTGAGATTGGAAGTGCCCGTCACTTCCACAAAATCAGGGGCGATCAGATCGTCCCACAGCGCCAGTGCGGCTACTGCCATGGCCTTCTGTGAGGCAATGAGCGCCGAAAATCCTGAACCTTCTCCCGTCGAAAACGACCAGCTGGGAGCGCTTGTCGGAAAACTGTAAGTGATGGTGCCGCCGGACCAACTGAGGCCAGCGCGCAGCAGATTGTCGATGATTTGCGTATTTGTCCAGGTTGCAGGCATGAAACACGTCCCTTTATCGGCGTGGAATCTGCGGGGAGGACGGTTTCGCCGGGCTTAATCCGGCCCGGAACAATTTATGAATCGGGCTCTACAATCGGAACTATGTTCCGTTAGGGTTAACATCACCATTGAGTGAGGCCGCCCAAATCTGCATAAAGCCTTCACCATGCTTCAATCGATCAAGACCAAGGCCTCCTTCCCGCGCAAGGTGAAGGAAATCGAGAACATCTTCATTCCCCTCAAGGACGGCACGAAACTCGCAGCGCGGATGTGGCTGCCGGTGGACGCCGAAAAGAAGCCGGTGCCCGCGCTTCTGGAATACATTCCTTACCGCAAGCGCGATGGCACTGTGGTGCGTGACGCGCTCACTCACCCTTACCTCGCGGGCCACGGCTATGCCTGCGTGCGCGTCGACATGCGCGGCAATGGCGACTCGGATGGCCTCATGTTCGACGAATACGCCAAACAGGAACAGGATGACGCGCTGGAAGTGATCGCCTGGCTTGCTAAGCAGAAATGGTGTGATGGCAAGGTTGGCATGTTCGGCATCTCTTGGGGTGGCTTCAACGCCCTGCAGGTAGCGGCGCGCCAGCCAGAAGCCTTGAAGGCCATCATCACGCTTTGCTCCACCGATGACCGTTATGAGGATGACGTCCACTACAAGGGCGGCACCGTTATCAACGAGATGCTGGGCTGGGCGGCGACCATGCTCGCCTATTCATCGCGCCCGCCTGATCCGAAGATCGTCGGCACCAAATGGAAAAAGATGTGGCTCGAAAGACTGAAGAACGAGCCCTTCCTTGCGATCGACTGGCTGAAACACCCGCACCGCGACGGCTATTGGAAACATGGCAGCGTATGTGAGGACTTTGGCAAGATCACTTGCCCGGTGCTTTGTGTGGGCGGCTGGAACGATGCCTATTCCAATGCCATTCCCCGCCTGATGCGCGGGCTTCGTGTGCCGCGGAAAGCCATTATCGGACCCTGGGCCCACAAATATCCGCACTTTGCCGTGCCCCACCCCAACATCGGCTTCCTGCAGGAAATGCTGCGCTGGTTCGATCATCACATCAAGGGCGAGAACACCGGCGTCAACAATGATCCGGATTATCGCGTCTATGTGATGGATGCTTACAGGCCCGGCTCTTTCCCGGAAAAGATCGAAGGCCGCTGGATCGCCGAAAGCTATTGGGGTTTTGGCAATATCGAGAACAAGACTTTTCAGCTCACGCGCCAGGGCCTCGCGGCGCAAGCGGGCCGCGAAGAAGGCCTTACCATCACCTCTTCGCAGAATGTGGGCGTCGATGGCGGCGAATATTGCATCATCTGGCTCGGCGAGGAATTTCCCGGCGACCAGCAGAAGGATGACAAGGGCTCGCTCACCTTCGACAGCCCGCTGCTCAGCGAAGACATGGAGATCGTCGGCCAGCCGACGGTCGAGCTGACATTGATGGTGGATAAGCCCGTGGCGCATATTGCCGTGCGTCTCAATGATATCTGGCCCGATGGTGCGGTCTCGCGCGTCACCTATCATCTGCAAAATCTCTCCATGCGCGAGAGCCGTGAATATCCAACCCCGCTCGAACCTTTCAAGCGCTACAAGGTGAGGGTGAAGCTCGATGATGTTGCCTGGCGTATCCCTGCGGGTCACCGCCTGCGTGTTTCCATTTCAACCAGCTACTTCCCCATGATGTGGCCCGCCCCGGAGCCGGTGCGCCTCACAGTGTTTGCAGGTTCAAGTACCGTCACCATTCCGCTGCGCAAGAAGAACGTGACGGAAAAGCCGGTTGTCTTCGGCCCGCCGGAAGGGGCGAAAGCCATTGACTGGAAGGAACTACGCGAGCATTCCAACAGCCGGAAACTATCAATCGATGAAAAGACCGGCGCAACGAAGCTCGAAATCATCGACGACTTCGGCCAGCAGGAACTGAAGCCCCACGGGCTTATCATCGGTGGGGTTGGGCGGGAGAATTTCGAGATCCTCCCCGCCGACCCTCTCTCCGCCAAGATGGAAACCCATTGGACCGAGACCCGCAAACGTGGGCCCTGGGACATCCGCACCGAGACCTATGGCCGGCTCACCGCCACCAAAACCCACTGGAAGCTGTGGGGCAAGATCGAGGCTTTTGAAGGCAAGAAACGCATCTTCGTTAAGGAATTTAACGAAGAGATCGAGCGCCGCTTGCAGTGATCCAAATGCTACCGCAATGCCGTAGTAGTTTCTGGTGCATGTGGAGCAACGCCCGGTGGCAGTCATGGCGGAAATAGTGGCGCCGGCGGGGAATGCCGGGGCTTCAGGCCGTGAAACGGTACTTCTGCACAGGATTGCTGCATCACGCGACAGGCAGGCTTTCACCGTCCTGTTTGACGCCTACGCCCCACGGGTCAAGGCCTTCATGATGAGGAAAGGTGCAAACGCCGCGCAGGCCGAAGATCTTGTGCAGGAAACCATGATCGCTGTCTGGTCCAAGGCGGCCCTTTATGAGGCGGGGCGCGGCACTGTCGCCACCTGGATCTTCACCATTGCGCGAAACTTGCGGATCGACCGCCTGCGCCGCGAGAAGACATCGCTCTTCACCGATCTTGAAGGCTATGATGCGGAGAGCGGCGAGGAAGGCCAGGATGAAGCGCTGGGCCGTTTTCAGGAAGATGGCTATGTGGCGCGGGCCCTCGCGCAGATTCCCGAGGAGCAGCGCCAGTTGCTCATCTTGAGCTATATGGAAGACATGGCCCAGAGCGAGATTGCTGCAAAGCTCCAAATCCCGCTCGGCACCGTAAAATCAAGAATGAGGCTCGCGTATATTCGCATGAGGAAGCTTCTGGAGACAATTTCGTGACGGCAACCCACCATCTGGATGAAGCCACCATCATGGCCCTTGCTGCAGGCACCCTCGGCGAGGCTCATGGCTTTGCCGCGGCGACCCACATGGCCTTTTGCCCTTCCTGCCGTGCTTCCTTACGCGAGGCGGAACGACTGGGCGGGAGTTTGCTTGCCGCGGCCGACGAAGAGGCCGTGTCCGACCAATGCCGCAGCGCCACGCTTGCAAGCCTCGAAGCCGTGTCTCCGGAAAAACGCAAAGCGCCTGCGAAAAGCGCAAGCGATGTGCCCGCCGTGTTGTGCAATCTCATCGGCAATGCGCCGCTTGAGGAAATCCGCTGGAAAAAGATGGGACCGGGCATTGCCACCCATGCCATTCCATTGACGCCCGGTGGGCGCACGAAATTGACGCTGTTCCGCATCGAGCCGGGCTATCGCATACCGGAACATGGCCATGGCGGCAGTGAACTCACCGTTGTGTTGCGCGGTTCCTTCACCGACAAAACGGGCCATTATATGAAGGGCGATGTCTCCGATCTTGATGAGGAAACCGAACACCAGCCCATCGTTGATGAAGGCGAAACTTGTTACTGTCTCTTTGCCACCGAAGCCCCAGCACGATTCAAATCGCGATTGCTGCGGCTGCTGCAACCGCTGCTGGGGTTTTAGCAACTTAATTCTCCATAGGCCTCCCGGACTTGATCCGGGATCAACCGGCCCACCCAGCGCAAGGAAAAAACTGGGTCGGCGGGTCAAGCCCGCCGATGGAGAAACAACAACATCACTTCCACCCCTTGGCCCGCGAGATCGCTTCCCCAAAACGCCCATGCAATTCTTTGCTGATCGGAGCGAGCGGTCGATAAACCCGCGCAGGCTTGGGCAGTGGAGGCAGGGAAGAAACACCAAACCCCGCCATCGCCATGCGCGCCGTGCCCATCGCGGTGAGCTCGGTGGAAGAAGCAACTGTCACCGTGCGGTTCAGTGCATTGGCGAGGAATTGCGTGAAGTAGGAATTGTTGGCAAGGCCACCATCGATGGAAATCACATCGCGCAAGGGAAGGCTCGCCGCCATGGTTTCCATCACTTCTGCCGCGCGCAAGGCGATGCCTTCAAGCAACGCCTGCATCATGTCTTGCTTTGTTGTATCGAGTCCAAGCCCGATCCACAGGCCTGAGGCATTGCGGTCCCAATGCGGGCAGGCAAGGCCCGAAAGAGCAGGCACAAAAACAATCCCACGCGACAATGCCGATGGCGCGGCAAAGAAATCGATCTCGTCATAGTTTGAAAACAAGCCGAGCGATCTGGCCCAGTTGATAGCTGACGCAGCGCTGTAGACTGCACCATCAAGCGCGAAAGCGGCAGGGGCTGTGCCCTGCTTCCAGGCAACCGTTGCCACCAATCCGGCTTCATTCTTCGGAGGCCTGTTGTTGCCTGCAACAGCGAGCGCAAAGGCGCCTGTGCCGAACGTGATCTTGGCATCGCCTTCCGCAGCGCAGCCGTGGCCGAACAGCGCTGCCTGCTGGTCCACGAGACTGGCGGTGATGGGAATGCCTCTGTGTTCGCCGAAGGGACCTGTGGTGCTCCGGATCTCGGGCAGGCATTCGCGCGGAACACCGAAAAGCGAAAGCAACTCATCATCCCACTGCATCGTGTCGAGCGACATGAGCGAAGTGCGTGATGCGGTTGTGACATCTGTTGCAAAGGTACCGGTGAGGCGGTCAAGAAAAAGGGCATCACTGGTGGCGAGCCTTAAGCGCTTCTGCTTCAGCAATGATTTCGCTTCATCAACGTTGTCGATGATCCAACGCATTTTGGAGGCTGAGAAATAGGGGTCAAGTGGAAGCCCGGCCCGAGCCAGTGTCAATTCCTCAGCGCCATCCGCTTTGAGTTTCTCGGTCACATCCTTAGTGCGGTCATCCTGCCAGACAATGGCGTAGGTGCACGGCTTTCCGGTTTCCGAATCCCACGCGACAATTGTTTCACCCTGATTGTCGATACCGATGGCATCCACCCGTGCTGCCGCATCGACGCAAGCAGACACATGCGAGAGCAATTCCTCCGCGTCATGTTCCACCCATCCGGCCTGCGGGTAATATGGTTTATGCTCAAAACCCGCGACCCTGCTGAGTGTGCCACTCTCATCCAGCGTGAAGGCCTTGGTGCCCGTTGTGCCCTGGTCAATGGCAAGAACCTTCATATGGAAATCCTGTCTGCGAGCGCCCGCGCTTCGGCAACGCAACGCCCAGCGGTCTTGAGTTCACCCTGGACGTTGCCGACCAAAGTAACTTGTGGGGTTGTGGCTGCGTTTGTGAGAAGAGGGTCTTCCGGCACGAATTTGCCGGAAACGATCACCCCATCGCAGGCAATAGTCTCTCGCCCACCACGGCGCTCCACTTCAACGCTTTCCACCGCCGAGATGCCGTTGATGGCGATGAGGCGTGTCGTAGTCTTGACGGGAACGCCATAGCGCAGCCTCGCGCCCCACGAGAAAAACCACGGCGCAGCGATGTTGGGTTCTTCCACGATCATGGCAGCAGGTCTGATGCCGAGATAATTGCAGGTCATCAGCGCCGAGAACGACACCCATTCGCCGCCGATGATGACGGGCCGCGAGAAGGGCTTCAGGTGTTTGAGATAGACAAGTTGCTGCAAGGTGCCTGTGTTCATCACTTGCGGCAGGCGAGCCCCACCAATGAGGCGTGACGCGCGCGAGGACTCCCGCGCACCCGTGGCAAGCACGATGTGCTCTGCCGCGATTTCGGAAATGCCCTTGGCATTCTGCACGCGCATCACCTGTGGTGCTGTGAAGCCAAGAACTGTAGTGCCTGTGCGAAGATCAACGCCCCGGGCTTCCTCGCGAAGCCGGACCGCGAATTTTGGTCCGCTCATCAGGCGGCGGTGGCTCTCCCAGCCAAAGCCCCAATGGCCGCAATGGCGCGGGATGCCGCCTGCTTCCTGCTCGCGCTCAAACACAACCATATTACTGATGCCGCGCGCCTTGAGCCTTGTGGCAAAGGCAAGGCCCGCAGGCCCGCCGCCGATGATGACGACTCTATGTTTTTCCATGGGTTCCCTTCTCCAGCAGGGAACGCACTTCCGCACCGCAACTGAAACCCTGGCAGCGCCCCATCATGGCGCGCGTGCGCCGCTTGAGGCCGGAGAGGTCTTGTGCAGGCAGTGGGCCGTGTAGGGCATTTTCGATTTCACCACGTGTCACCCATTCGCAATGGCAGATGATGTCACCGCCCGATTGATACGGCCGGATCAAATGTTCCGCTAAATTCGGTACAGGCGTCCATTTGGCTGCCGCTTTCTTGCGCGGCAGCTTGCCGAAATGCTTGGCGTAAAGCTTCTCCACATGCTGGGCGATGCCAAGTGAGCCTGTGAGGCCGGTGGAACGGATGCCGGCAACCGTGATCCAGTTCTTCTCCGGCAGGGCCTCGATCACATAGTCCTGGTGTTCAGTTGCAGGCCTGAGGCCAGCATAGATGGCATTGATGCCAATGCCATCGAGTGCAGGAACCATCTCGATGGCCCGGGCCTTGAGACGTGTAAGCGTTTCCGTATCGCAAGTGGCGGTTTCGCGTTCATCGGTCTCCTCGGCGGTGGGACCGATGGCGAGATTGCCGAAGATGGTGCGGAACAAAACGACACCCTTGGTCCGCGCTGTCGGCACCGGCAGGATGATGGCGCGCACCAGTTTGGAGGCCTGCTTGTCGAAAACCACGAATTGTCCTTTGCGGGGCTTGATGGTGAAGGGTGCGGGGCGTGCGAGTGCCTCCACCCGGTCTCCGAAAAGCCCCGCCGCATTGATGACGACGCGCGCCGTGACCGGGCCCGCCATTGTCTCCAGCTGCCAAAGGTCCTTGGCTCGGCTTGCAACCTTCACTTCCGCCCTGCGCATGATGATAGCGCCATGGACTAAGGCCTGATGCGCATAGGCGAGTGGCGCCGACCAGGGATCCATCACATGTTCGCCCGGCACCAGCACCGCGCCGAGCGCCTGCTTCCAGAGTTGCGGTTCACGCACGCGCAATTCTGTCTGTGAAAGAAGGCGCACGTCTGCGACACCATTCCTATGCGCCTTCTCGGCGATGGCTGGCAGCTTGGAGAACTCTTCATCGCTCCAGCCCACGATCAGCGCGGATGTTTCAAGAAGCGGCAAATTCAGTTTCTGGCGGATGGCGAGATATTCGTCATAGCCTGCCTTCACGCATTGCAGTTCAAGACTCTTCGACGGCGCATCAAAACCCGTGTGGAGGAGCGCGCTGTTACCTTTGGAAGCCCCGGAGAGAATATCGGGCCCGCGTTCAAGAAGAACGCATTTGAGGCCTGCCATGGCAAGCCGCCGCAGGACCGCCAGCCCCACCACGCCGCCGCCGATGATGGCAATATCGTATCTCTCGCTCACAGCTGTTCTTATGCCATGAAAAAGGGCGGCCCGAGAGCCGCCCTTTCATTGCAGTGTATGGGATCAGGCTTTTGCTGCCGCTGCTTCGAGCGCCGCTTCCCTGGCGGCGATCTCGGCCTGGCGGCGCTTGATCGCTTCCGCGCCGATTGGAGGCCCGGAAAACCGCTTCCGCTCCGAGGCGAACCAGCCGATCACCAGCGCCACCGCCAGGAAGATCAGCGGATTGGTAAGCTGGTTGAGCGGGAACATGAGGTCCGGGAAGAGCGGCAGGATGATCGGGTTGAAGGGCGGTTGCGTGCCAGCATAGGCGAGGATGATGACGCCGATGATGGTGATGATCGCAAACGGCTTCGACCAGACGCCAAGCCGGAAGGGCCCGAATTCCGTCCACGTCTTGCCTTCTGCCAAAAGGCCGGCTGCGACCGGCATGGCATAGGAGATGTAGAGGAAGAGGGCGCAACCCGCCGCCAGCGCGAACATGAACGGCGCATAATAGCACGCCGCCGCTGACAGGACCGCCGTCAGCCAGATGGCATTGACCGGCGTACGGTGGATGGGATGCACCGTCGACAGCGCCTTGGAGGCTGGAAGCCCCCCGTCACGGGCGAAGGCAAAGATCATGCGCGACGTGGAGGTCATGCCAGCCAGCGCGCAGATGTAGTTCGCAACAACAATGCCGATGGCCAACAGTCCCTTGAGGACGGCCGGCATCGGGTGATTGTTGAAGAGATTGAAGAAGGAGTTGAAGCCATCCTTCGCGCCCGCCGTTGTGTCCGGCATGGCCAGGATGAAGGACGAGGCCAGGAAGAAGCCGAACAGCAGCGACCAGAACACCGAGTGCAGCATGCCATTCGGTACCGTCACGCGGGCATTCAGCGTTTCTTCGGAGGTATGGGCCGAAGCATCGAAACCCGTGATGGTGTAGAGCGGATAGAGAAGTCCGATCAGGAAGGCCACCAGCGCGGTCCTGGGTTCCGGCACCACAAGACCGCCGGGCTCGCCCGTGTTGTTGACGAAGGTTGTGAGCCGTGAGAAATCGAGACCCGCGCCCCAGATGACCATCGCAAGTGTCAGAATTACCGCCACGACGAGAATGAGGTAGCCCGAGAAGTCCGTCAGCATCGTCGTGGTCTTGATGCCGAAGTGGTTGAAGAGGGCTTGGGTGATGGCAAAGATTGTGATGAAGATCGACGCATGCCAGGCACCCCAGGTAGAGGTATCCATGCCGAAGATGCCGGTCAGCACCAGGTCTTTCAGCAGGAGGTACACACCGAAGTTCACCGAGGCCACAACGAAGATGAGGCCAACGAGGTTGATCCAGGCGCAGAGCCAGCCCCAGCCCTTGCCGCCAAGGATCGAGGACCAGTGATAGAGCCCGCCGGCCGTCGGATAGGCCGAGGCGATCTGCCCCACCGAGGCCGCGACCACCAAGGCGAACAGGCCGCCGATAACCCAGCCGATGGAGACGGAGAACCCGCCGCCCGCCGAGAAAGCCACCGGGAAGGCGGTTATGCCGCCCGCCAGGATGCAGATGATTGAAAATGAGATGGCGAAGTTCGAGAACCCGCCCATGCGCCGCGCCAGTTCCTGCGCATAGCCCATGCCATGGAGGACCTTTTCGTCCTCTGTCAGTACGTGTTTGTCAGCCATTTTAGCTCCCCGCCGCCCCGGGGTGGAGCAGCTGTGATTTTCTGCATGGGATGCGGCTTTCCCCAAGTCCCGCGCCCGTGCTGTCCCCTACGACTATAGTGGTAGAACGCGTTGAGTCCGTCAACTGACGAAAATCCTAGGATGCTGCACCGCAACAAAGTCGTTTGCTGCGTTTGGCGGTCGTTCTCGCTAATGCGAAATCATCCTATGCTGCCTATTGTTTGGCCCAGAGGTGAGCCATGGTGAACACGAATGAACTGCTGAGTCAGACAACGCCCACGGGCCATGGCCGGCGGGGCGGTGGCCGTGAAGGGCGGAAGGCCCTGCGCGCTGCACCCCAGCTCTCTTTCCCTACGCTTGTCCGCAACATCCCCACCTATGACATGCTGCCCGGTGAGGCGGTGGAGTTGATCCACGAGGAAAGCCTCAAGATCCTAGAAGAAGTGGGCTGCGAATTCCGCGACGACCAAGCGCCGCTGCAGTGGAAGAAGGCGGGCGCCGATGTCCAGGGCACGCGCGTCCGCATCGACCGCGGCTTGCTCATGTCCCTGATTGCCAGCGCGCCGCCCGAATTCACCTGGCATGCCAGGAACCCCGAGCGGACGGTCAAGATTGGTGGCAAGAACACCGTCTTTGTGCCCATGTATGGCGCGCCTTACGTGCGCGACCTTGACAACAACCGGCGCTATGGCTCGCTCGCCGACCTTAACAATTTTCATAGGCTGGCGCAGATGCTGCCAGCGCTCCACTCATCAAGCTCCATCTGTTGCGAGCCCATGGAAGTTGCGGTGCCAAAGCGGCATCTGCACATCATGCACTCGGCCATGACGAATACCGACAAGCCCTTCATGGGGATCGTCACGGCGAAGGAACGCGCCGAGGATGTGATGAAGATGGCGGGGATCATCTTCGGCGATGACTTTGTGAAGGACAACACCGTTGTTGTCTCCATCACCAACTGCAATTCGCCCCTCGTCTGGGATCAGACCATGCTGGATGCCATGCGCGTCTATGCATCGAACAACCAGCCCATCATCGCCGCGCCTTTTGCGCTGTGTGGCGCGTCCACATCGGCGTCGGCCATTGGCGCGGTGGCGCAGGTCAATGCCGAGGCGCTGGCAGGCGTTGCCTATACGCAACTGGTGCGGAAGGGGGCGCCTGTGATCTACGGCCAGTTCATGGTGACGGTGGATATGAAAACTGGCGCTCCCATGGGCGGAACGCCTGAGGCGGCCCAGATGATGTATGTGATGGGGCAACTGGCGCGGAAGTATAAACTGCCCTGGCGCACCAGCGGTTTCCATGTCGGTTCCAAGATCAATGACGCACAGGCGGGCTATGAAGCCAACATGCTGATGCATGCCGCGATCCTTTCCGGTGCCAACTACATCTGGCATGTGGCGGGCTGGCTGGAAGCGGGCCTGTGCTGCGGCTACTCGAAGTTCGTAACCGACGCAGAGCAACTGGTGGGTTGGTACAAATATGCAGGCGGCCTCAAGTTCGATGACTTCAAGGAGGCCATGGCGGCGGTGCGCGAAGTAGGGCCGGCGGGGCATTTCCTCGGCACTGCCCACACGCTGGAGAATTTCGAGAAAGCCTTCTTCATGCCCTCGCTCATGGATTTCAATTCCTTCGAGCAATGGTCGGCGGAAGGAGCCAAGGACCACGACACCCGCGGCCGTGACAAGGCCAAGGCCATGCTTGCCTCCTATCAGCCGCCCGCCATGGATGAGGGCGTGGCAGAAGGCCTACGGGAGTTCATTGCGCAGCGCGAACGGGAATTGCCAAACAGCGTGAACTGAGTAAGTCTCGCGCCCATGCAAGACTATGTGACATCGGCGCTGGCGACCCTTCTCGTCATTGCCGATCCCATTTTCCTGAGTGCGCTGTTTCTGGGCCTCACCCAGCATTTGAACACAGCGCAGCGCCGCGAAGTGGCATTGCGCGGTACCATCATCGCCTTTTGCATCTTGCTTGGTGCGGGGTTGGGTGGCGCGAAACTTCTGGAGCTTTTGGGCATCTCGCTCTCGGCTTTCCGCATCGCGGGCGGGTTGCTGCTGCTTTCGGCGGCGGCGGAAATGGTTTTCGATCGCCGGGGCCAGCGCCAGCAGGACATTGCCACAACCGCCGTGAGCGTCGACCATGTGCGCAACATCGCGGCATTCCCGCTAGCGATCCCATTGATGGCAGGCCCTGGCGGCATCACCGCCATGATCCTGCTCGCGGGGAGAGCCAGCGGTGACTGGGCCAAACTCACCGCGCTTTATGCCGTGGCGGGTGTCGTGATGCTCGCCTGTTACCTGAGCTTCCTTGCCGCTGAACGCATATCGGCGGCTCTTGGCATCACCGGCAGGGCGGTGATCTCGCGCCTGCTCGGCATCATCCTCGCAGCTCTCGCCGTGCAGTTCGTGATCGATGGCGTTGAGATATTGCTCACCTGATCGTCATCCCGTGCAAGCGAAGCGCGACACGGGACCTCCTGTATCGGTTCAATGAACTCAATGCAGGTTGAATGGGCTCAATGGGTCCCGGCTTGCGCCGGGATGACAACACGGGTCAGTTCGGGTCGTGGTTGGCAAGCCAGTTCTTGAAGCGCTCCAAGCCTTCGAGAAGCTTGTCCTCATCTTTCAGGTAGCACATGCGGAGGAAACCTTCGCCCGCCGCGCCAAAGGCAGCACCGGGCGCAAAGCCCACATTGGCTTCATCGACAATGCGCCGCGCCGTGGTGAGCGAATCCTTCATGCCCTCGATGGCGAAAAAGAAATAAAATGCACCATCGGGCATCTGGAAATGGATGCGATTGAGGGGCCGCAGTGTTTCCGCCACGATGTCCCGGTTCTTACGTGCAGTGGCAACCTGTTGGTCAACGAATGCGTCTCCGTGCTCAAGAGCCGCCGCACAGCCCCTCTGCAGGAAAACGGGCGAACCCGAAGTGTTGTACTGGATCAAGCGCTCGGCCACGGGAGCAAGCGCCTTCGGCACCTGGATCCAGCCCTGCCGCCAGCCCGTCATGGCCCAGTTCTTGGAGAAGGTGTTGCAAAGCACGAGCTGTTCTTCAGTATCGCAGATGTCGAGGAAGGAAGGCGCGCGCTTGGCACCGTCCTTGCCAAAATAGAAGCGCGAATAGACTTCATCCCCGATGATCCAGATACCTTTGGCGCGGGCAAAGTCGCGGATGGCGATGAGATCCTCACGCGTGCCGCACCATCCGATGGGGTTGGACGGCGAGTTGATGACGATGGCTTTTGTCTTGGGGCCTGCCGCCGCAAAGAGCCGGTCGAGATCAAGCGACCAGCGATGGTCCCTGAACAGCATGGGCACTTCGACAGGCACCGTACCCTGCATGCGCAAGGGACCGGCATAGTTGGGCCAGGCCGGTGTGGGGATGATCACTTCATCGCCATCGGCAGCCAGCATCTGGATGGCAATCTGGATCGCTTGCATGCCGCCGCCCGTCACGCAGAAATTCTCGGAGGAGAAATTCCTGCCGAAATGCCGCGTGTGATAGGCGGCCAAAGCTTCTCGCAGCTCCGGGATGCCGCGCTGCCAGGTGTAGAAGGTCTCGCCCTTGGCCAGGCTTTCACCCACCGGGCGGTAGAAGGCCCCCGGCGTCGGAAGGTTTCCTTCACCCGCCCAGAATGCGATGATGCCGGGCCGCCCGAAGCCATACATGGCCACATTGACGATGCCACTGTCAGGCTCGATCTGGGCGGGTTTGGTGAGTTTCGGGATGAGGTCTGTTTCGCGCATCGAGGGCTTTGAGCAAAAACAAAACCCGGATGCAACGCACCCGGGCCTCATGTCTCAGTTGCGCTAAACGCTTACTTCTTCTTCCGGGCAGATGGCTTAAGCGCGTCGCGGATTTCCGCCAGCAGTTTTTCCGAAGCCGTTGGTGCCGGAGGTGGCGCTGGCGGTTCCTCCCTTTTCATGCGGTTCGACACCTTCACCAGCTGGAACAGGATGAAGGCGATGATCAGGAAATTGACCAGGATGGTGAGGAAGTTGCCATAGGCCAGGACAGCACCCTGTTCCCTGGCGGCGGCCAGCGACGGCGCAGTTACCGTCGAAGAAAGACCGAAGAAATAGTTGCTGAAATCAAGGCCACCGAAGATCGCCCCGATGATCGGCATGATCAAGTCATTGACGATGGAATCGACGATCTTGCCGAAAGCGGCGCCGATGATCACGCCGATGGCGAGATCGAAGGCATTGCCCTTGAACGCGAAACTCTTGAACTCATTCCACATGTGATGGTCCCCATTTTCGAATCAGAGTTACGCCGACGGTTCCCGCCGGGGGCGCATTCATTAACCCAGCAGATGCAGCCCCGGAAGGGGCGTTAAGGGGCCGCTACGGGCTTGCGCCGTTGACGGACGATCTGCCAGACTGCCGCCAAAGGAGAGGGACATGCCGGTATACGGCTGGACCATATTTCTTGTGGCAGTGGCCTATGTGGGCCTGCTTTTTGCCGTGGCCACCTGGGGCGACAGGAGGAGCCAGCAAGTCAAGGGCAAGCGCCGCCCGCGCCCCTTGATCTACGCGCTCTCCATTGCTGTCTACTGCACCTCCTGGACCTATTTCGGCAGTGTCGGTGCTGCCGCGACCACCGGCTATGACTTTATCCCCGTCTATCTGGGGCCTATTCTTGTCTTTGCCCTGGGCTATCCGTTGATCAGCCGTATCGTGATGATCGCCAAGGGCCAGAACATCGCCTCCATCGCCGATTTCATCGCCGCCCGCTACGGCAAGAGCGAGATGCTGGGCGCGCTCGTCGCCATCATCGCCGTGATCGGCATCGTTCCATATATTTCCATCCAGCTGAAGGCTCTCTACTTCTCTCTCGAAGCCATGATGGCGGGCACCGTTGCGGCCCAACACGCGGTTCCCGGCATTGACCTTGCTTTCTTCATCACTGTGGCACTTGCCATTTTCGCCATGCTCTTCGGTACGAGGCATGTGGATGCAACCGAGCACCAGGATGGCCTGATGACGGCCATCGCCGTTGAAAGCATCGTCAAACTCTTTGCCTTCCTGACCGTCGGACTGTTTGTCACCTTTGTGCTGGCGCGCGGGCCCGAACAATTATGGGCGGATGCCCTGGCAACGCCGCAAGTTGCAAGTGTCTTCGAGCAGCCCCCCGATGGCGGCCGTTGGCTTGCCGTCACTTTCCTGTCAGCCTGCGCCATTCTGCTGCTGCCCCGCCAGTTTCATGTGACGGTCGTCGAAAGCGCCCACGGCAATGACGTGCGCCGCGCTGCCTGGCTCTTCCCGCTCTATCTTGTCGCCATCAATCTCTTCGTGGTGCCCATTGCCATCTATGGCCTGTTGCGGCTGCCGGGCATTGACGGGGATACCTATGTGCTGGCAATCCCGCTGGAGGCCGGAGCCAACTGGATTGCGCTCATTGCCTCGGTGGGCGGCATTTCCGCTGCAACCGCCATGGTAATCGTCGAGACCATCGCCTTGTCAATCATGGTCTCCAACAACGTCATCGTGCCCATGGTGCTGCTGCGTCAGGGCGAGAACAACATCTTCCAGCGCAGTGAAGGCACAGGCGGCAACAGTGCCCTCGTCAACATCAGGCGCGCCATCATCTGCACCGCCCTGCTATTGGCCTATGTCTATTACGCAGTTGCCGGAAATTCCGCAGCGCTTGC
>JAIBJH010000202.1 GCA_020029455.1 Hyphomicrobiales bacterium | reverse complement strand
GTAGCGGACGCACGGCGCAAGGCCGAGATCTATGCGGCGGCAGGCGGGTTTGCGCTCGGGCAGATCATCTCCGTCAACGAGGGCGGCGGCTATCAGCCACCCGTGCCGGTGATGGCAAAGACCATGGCCGCGGAAGCGGCGGGAGCGCCACCCATTGCCCAAGGTGAGCAGACGCTGGCGATAGATGTGAATGTTGTGTGGGAGATCAAATAGGAGCTACCTCACCCGCCCCCGGATCAAGCCCGGGGCCACCCACTCTGAGGAGAGGGATGACCGGCTAAGACACCTTGCGGCCGGAGAGGCGGATGAAGGCGCGCTTGGCGAAGCTGCGCAGTTCGTGGCGCGCCTGCATGAAAGTTGAAAGCAGCGCGAATGTGCTCGCAGGGACACGCGGGCCTGCCACCAGCACATCCATGCAGGCAATGCGGTCACGCCAGATTCGGTCAATCATCGGATGGCCTGGAATGGCGTTGCTGTCGGCAAAAGTGATGCCTTCCTCAGCGAAGAAGGATTGGGTGGCCTCAAGAATGATGAGGACGCCCGGAGAATATTTCGCCCAATGCTCATCATGGGCAATCTTGCCGAGGCCTGCTTCACCGCCATCGATCAGGGCGTAGAGTGAGGCAATGGGCTTGCCATCCAACGCCATTTCCCAGAAGCGCACGCGGCCGCGCGCATGCATTGCAGCAAGGCCCGTTCGCAAAGCGTCTGCAAGCTTGGGATCATTGGCTATCGCCGTGCCGCGCTCTCCCTTCCAGCCTGACTTTTCGAGTGCGAGGAAATTCTCTATGAAACTTGCAAGATCGCCCTTTGGCTCAAGCGAGCGAACCGCAAACTCCCCCTGCTCGGCGAGCCTCGCGCGCAGGCGTTTGAATTCCTTGCGGCGTTGACTGCTGAAATTGCGAGAGAACCACTCCTCGTAGGTGCCGCTGATTTCCAGCCCTGCCCGCTCCCAACTGGTAATGACCTTGATATGCGCTGCCTGCGCGAGGATGGCGCAGCCGACGGGATGCTCCACCGGAATGTTGCGGAAGAGGACCGGGCTTTCCAGCGCATCCAGAAGTTCGAACACGGCTTCTTCACCGCCGGGTGCTGCGGCGGGAAGGCCGCCATTGGTGAGTGGCGTCACCCAGCTGTCAAAGTGGCGGACCGGCAATGAAACAGATTTCAAGCTAGCCGAAAGCCTGGGAAAGCCGGTGGATGGGAGTTGAAAAAGATTGGCGCCCGGCACATGTGCGGAAATGGCACGAATCCAGTCGGGATGGGTGAAGGTGGAGGTGGCCTGCTGATACATGGCCGGAGCCATGCAAGTTCACCGCCTAGCGCATCGGGCGAGCAGGCGGAATCGCCTGCGAAGCGGAAGATGCGCAAAATTCAAAGTTCTACAGCAACTTATCGCCGGTCAATTGAGTCCAATTGACCGCCGGTTGCTGTAGCGGGCTCATTATGGCTAACAAATGGTAAAGGGCCGGTGCTGCCACCGGCCCTTCCAAATTGGAGGAAGCTGAGGACTTAAGCGTCAGTCTTGGCCGGGAGAACCTGGCGGCCGCGATACATGCCGGTCTTGAGATCGACATGGTGGGGGCGGCGCAATTCGCCTGACTGCTTGTCTTCAATCCAGGTTACCGTCTGCATCTTCTGGCCGGAACGGCGCATGCCGATGCGGCTCTTGGACATTTTCTTGCGTGGAACAGCCATGGTTCAAACCTCGGGAATTTGGGCAAACAGTTAAGCCGGCGGATGCCGCCGGCAGGGTTGGCGCGGCTTATAGCCAAGGCTTTCAACGGATACAAGTGAGATAGGGTTCAATGCTCCGGGCCCTGATCTGGATGCGGTCGGCGATGGCCCTGACGCGCCTGGAAGGCTTGCCGGCCCTCCGCTTGATGGGATTGGGCAGGACGGCCGCCAGCAAGGCCGCCTCGCGCCTTGTCAAGTCCTTGGCGTGCTTGCGGAAATGGAGTTGGGCGGCGGCTTCTGCACCGTAAATGCCAGGAGCCCATTCGACGATGTTGAGGTAAACCTCAATCATGCGGCGCTTGGTCCACAGCGTATCCATGTAGAGGGCAAGCGGGACCTCGAGGAGCTTCCTGACCATGAAGCGGCCATCCCAGAGAAAGAGGTTCTTGGCGGTCTGCATGGAAATGGTGCTGGCGCCTCGGACGGGCGCCTCATCATCATCAAAGGCGTCTTCCAAGACATTCTGCACTTCAACCCAGTCCACGCCATAATGCGTGCAGAAGCGGGAATCCTCAGAGGCGATTACTGCAGCTGGCAAGTGGCGAGACATCTGATCAAGGCCGACCCAATCCTTGTGGATGCCGTTGCCCTGCAGCAGGCGGAGCAGCATCACATTGGAAACAGGCGGCGGCACGACGGCGTAAACGAAGGTCAAAACCCAGGGCAGGATGCAAAGGACAATGAAAGTCTTGATGGCACGCCGGGGCCAGGGGCCGAGGCCATTGAGGCGCTTTCTGAGGTTGAGGAGCATCGGGTTGAGATTTGGCGTCTTGCTGGTATGACGGCCTTTAACACGGGAATATCGGACTTGGCAGCAGCGAGTGAAACAGCCTTTACGCGAGCCCTGGCGGAAACGGCAAGGGCGGTCGAAGGCAAGCTGGATTGGCTGTTGCCCGACGTTCCGGGCAACCGGCTGCGGAGTGCCATGCGCTATGCGGCGCTTGGCGGAGGAAAGAGGCTGAGACCCTTCCTTGCCGTGCAGTCGGCTGCACTTTTTGACGTGGCACCAGGAAAAGCCTTGCGGGTTGGCGCCGCCATTGAATGCCTGCATTGCTATTCGCTGGTGCATGACGACCTTCCAGCCATGGATGATGATGACCTGCGCCGCGGAAGGCCCACGGTTCATCGGGCATTCGATGAGGCGACAGCCATTCTGGCTGGTGACGGCCTGCAGGCTTTGGCTTTCGAAGTGGTGGCTGACGTGCAAACGCATGATGATCCCGCCATACGTTCCACGCTGGTGCTTGAACTGGCAAAGGCTGCCGGCGAGACTGGCATGGTGGGCGGGCAGATGCTCGACCTTCTGGCCGAAGAAAAACCCTTCGCAAACTACGCTGAAGTTGCCGCGATGCAGGGCAAGAAGACGGGCGCGCTCATCCGCTTTTCCTGCGAGGCTGGCGCTATTCTTGGTGGAGCGGATAGATCGGCTCTGGCCAAATATGGCGAGACAATCGGGCTTGCCTTCCAGATCGCCGATGATGTGCTTGATGTTGAATCCGATGCGGCAGAACTCGGCAAGGCCACGCAGAAGGACAAGGGCAAAGGCAAGGCAACTTTCGTGGACTTGCTTGGACTTGATGGAGCAAAGCGCGAGGCCGCGCGCCTGACAGATAATGCCGTTGGGGTGCTCGCCGGCTATGGCGAGAGGGCTGAGCTGCTGCGTGATGCGGCGCGCTACATCATTTCCCGCCGTTCATGAAGGCTAATGCTTCGCCGTAACCACTGACGCGCTGGGCGCGGCCGCGCGCGATGGCCCAACACCATGTCAGCTTTGTCGTGCGCGCAATATCCTCCGGTGTCACGCCAAGGAGGGCATCGTCATCGCGAAAGTTGATGCCTTCCTTCAGCAATGCCGCGCGCTTTTGCTCTGCATATTTTGCAGCCTCAACCAAACCATACTGGATGAAGCCGGAACATATGAATTCGGGTGGCACCCATTTGAGTTTGCGATTACGGCGGGTGCGGCGGATGGTTTCGCGCATGGCTTCGCCCTGCTCACGCTGCAGCATGTGCCAGCCCAAGCGAATGCCAAAGAGCAATGACAGACCCATTCGAAGGGAGCGCCAATAGTCATACTCGGCATTGATGTGATTAAGCATAAGGCCTCTGACCCGCTTGAAATAGGCTTCGTCAAATCCTTCGCCGACAAGCCGCAAGACCACAACATCGGAATGCCCGGTCTTGCGATCCACATAATCCTCGAGCCGCGCGAGACTCACACCGCGTCGCGTGCTCTCCAAAACGAATGTGCTGGAGAAGCCTTCCTCATATTTCGGAACAAGAAAGACCAGCGCTGCGTGGCTGAATTCACTGCCGGTAACAAACCGCACAAGGCGGCTCGTCCATGTGCGGGATCGCGACAGCACGATGTCGCCTCGCGCCAGGTCATTCTCGCCCTTGCCCAGAAAGACAGAGACGGGAACGGGCCTTCCCTCAGGCACGGTTGCCCCAGCGGTTCTTCACGTAATCCTCAACGATGGTCTTGAATTGCCCTGCAAGATTTTCGCCGCGAAGCGTGGCGACTTTTTTGCCGTCCACATAGACGGGCGCTGTTGGCAATTCACCCGTGCCTGGCAGGGAAATGCCGATGTCGGCGTGCTTTGATTCACCGGGGCCGTTGACAATGCAGCCCATGACGGCGAGCTGCAGGGTTTCAAAGCCGGGGTGGAGCGCGCGCCATTCCGGCATGCGGTGGCGCACATATGACTGGATGTCCTGCGCCAGTTCCTGGAAAACTGTGGATGTTGTCCGGCCGCAGCCGGGACAGGCGATCACCATGGGCGCGAAAGCGCGAAAGCCCATGGTCTGCAGGATTTCCTGGGCGACAAGGACTTCCCTTGTACGATCACCACCCGGTTCAGGTGTCAATGAAATGCGGATCGTGTCGCCAATGCCTTCCTGGAGGAGCACGGAAAGTGCAGCCGTTGATGCGACGATGCCCTTGGAGCCCATGCCGGCTTCCGTGAGGCCGAGGTGAAGCGCATAGTTGGAGCGAGAACCCAGAGCGCGATAGACGGCGATCAGATCCTGCACTTCTGAACATTTGGCGGAAAGGATGATCTTGTCACGGCCTAGGCCGAGTTCTTCCGCGCGGGCCGCGGAGCGGAGCGCCGACTGAACAACTGCTTCATGCATGACGGCACGGGCGTCGAGAGGTTCCGGTGACTTGTGGTTTTCATCCATCAGTTGGGTGAGGAGCGCCTGATCCAATGAGCCCCAATTGACGCCGATGCGGATGGGTTTGTCATGCTTCAGCGCCACCTCGATCATCTGGCTGAAGTTGCGATCCTGCTTGTCCTTGAAGCCGACATTGCCGGGGTTGATGCGGTATTTGTCCAAAGCTGCTGCACAGTCGGGATACTGGGTGAGCAACAGATGCCCGTTGTAGTGAAAATCGCCGACCAAGGGCGCAGAA
>JAIBJH010000201.1 GCA_020029455.1 Hyphomicrobiales bacterium | reverse complement strand
CTTCTTCACGTCTTACGTGCGCGTGCTTGGCGTCTATCCGGCAAGCCCCTACCGGGCCGAGATTGCCCGGCGCATGGGAAGCGCCGGATAGGTTTTACAGATCCCGGCCAAGTTGCGGACTTGGCCGACAAGAATTTGCTCCACCATATTGCTTTGGCGCGAGCTCGCTTCGCGAACCTTTGGTTCTTGTCGACCGCGAGATTGCAAGCGGCAACAAAGCTCACGGCATAAAAATATTAAACCAAACGGTTGACAATAAACCTTGAGCGGTTATATTGAACCATATGGTTAAACATTCTGCACATCTCGACGCGGTTTTTCATGCCCTGTCCGATCCGACGCGGCGCGCCATGCTTGGACAACTGGCGGAACGGGAATGCACGATCGGAGAATTGGCGACCCCGTTCAGTATGAGCTTTGCCGGCGCTTCGAAACACGTGCGGGTGCTGGAGCGCGCCGGGCTGCTGAGCCGCAAGATCCGGGGCCGCATCCATCAGTGCCGCCTGCAGGCAGAGCGGCTCGCGGAAGCTCAAGAATGGATGAAGCGCTATGAACGGTTCTGGAACGTAAAACTTGACGCGTTGGAATCTCTCCTGCGTGAAGAAGACAAGCAGAAAGAAAAGAAAGCGAAGGAGTAGAGCAATGAACATGGCGGCAAAACCCAATGCACGAACAGCGACCAAACTCACGGCACCGGACGTCTATGGCGTGCTGACCGAGCCGACTACATTGAAGATCCAGCGCCTTCTGCCCGGCCCCATTGAGCGCATCTGGGCTTATCTTACGGAGAGCGAACTGCGCCGCCAGTGGCTGGCGGCGGGCCAGATGGAAATGAAGGTCGGCGCGCCTGTCGAGTTGGTCTGGCGCAACGACGAGCTCAACGACCCGCCGAGCCAGCGTCCGGCGGGCTTCCCTGAAGAGCAACGGATGCAGAGCCGGATCACCGAACTCGACCCGCCCCGCAAGCTCGCCATCTCCTGGAGTGGCAGCGGCGACGTTTCCTTCGAGCTGGAGCCGCAAGGTGACGAAGTGCTGCTCACCGTTATCCACCGCCGCCTGCCCGACCGCCCAACCCTGCTGATGTTCGGAGCCGGCTGGCACATGCACCTCGACATCCTGGCCGCCCGCGCCACAGGCGAGGAACCGGCGCAATTCTGGGACGGCTGGAGCCGCCTGCAGAAGGAATACGACCAGCGCTTGCCGGTCTGACAGAAACCATAAATGAGGAGAGAACCATGGATAACAACAGTTTCACGGCTGTCTTTTCGGTAGACCAAACGCCGGAGGAAGTCTTCGCTGCCATCAACAATGTTCGTGGATGGTGGTCGGAAGAAATTGAAGGCGACACTGACAAGCCGGGAGCGGAGTTCAAGTATCACTTCAAGGACATCCACCGTTGCAAGATGAAGATAACGGAATTGATTGCCGGAAAGAAAGTCGCTTGGCATGTGCTGGACAACTACTTCAACTTCACCAAGGACAAGACCGAGTGGAAGGGCACCGACATTATTTTCAATATCTCTAGAACCGGTGACAAAACCGAAATCCGATTTACTCATCTGGGTTTGGTTCCTGAATATGAGTGCTACGACGCCTGTTCGGAGGGATGGGGCTTTTATATCAACACCAGTCTGCAGGACTTGATCACGACGGGGAAAGGGCAGCCCAATGTCGGGCAACCCATGACCGATAAAGAGCGGGAACTTGCTCTTTAAATAATTCTTGCGATTGGGAGCTGACATGCGGAAGTTAATCACTGGAATGAAGCTTTCCCTCGATGGAAAAATGGAGGGAGCCGAGGGCTACGCAGATTGGGTGGAAGCGTGGTCAGAGGACTACGGCCTGATGCCGCAAGTGGATGCGTGCGTGCTTGGGGGAGGCATGTACCCGGGCTACGAGCGGTATTGGACTGGAATTCAGAATGAGCCGGACACGCCCGCCTGGATCACCGGCAACGCGCCAACGCCGGCTGAAGTGGAATGGGCCCGCTTCGCAGCGCAGACCCCGCATTATGTGCTTTCGAACACCCTGACTTCGGCTCTCTGGCCCAAGACACGTTTCGTCCGGGAACTCGATGAAATTTCAGCCCTCAAGCAGCAGCCCGGCAAGGACATTTACCTCATGGGCGGTGCGCGAGTTACGGCCAGCCTTATCGATGCCGGGCTGGTGGATGAAATGCGGCTTATCGTTTATCCGCTGATCGCTGGTGAAGGGAAGGCGCTCTTCACGACGACGAAACGTCGTGGGCTTGAGCTTCGGAAGGTTGAGCAGCTTACAGATGGGCGGATGAGCACGATCTACGGAGCCGGTCGAGGGAACGGAAACGCAATGTGATCAGTTCCAACTCTCACGGTTAGCCCGTAGTACCGCTGGCGTTCCAGGCAGGCTGATTGACCGAGACCACATTGGCCGCTTCCGGCGGCGTTTCGACTTTCCACGTCTTCAGGCGTTCGCGGGCCGCAACATTTGCAGCTTCACCCAGCGCCTTGCCCAGGGCGGTTGCTCGCTTTGCGGCATCGGCATCGTTCTGGTTTGCCGCCACGGAATACCAGAAGAGGGCTTCGGCCGGATTGGACTTCGTGCCGAGACCCCGTTCCAGCAGCACGGCGAGATTGAACTGGCTGTCTTTCAAGCCATGGGCCGCGCCCAGAGAGAACCATTTGTAGGCCCTGGCGTAGTCGGGCTCCTGACCATCCTTGGAAGCGGCAAGGACGGCGGCATTGTGCATGGCCTTGACGTTGCCGAGGCTGGCGGAGCGTTCATACCAGCTGAGGGCGGCCTTGAGATCACGGGCCACGCCCTTACCGCGCTCATAAAGCGTGCCGAGCCTATATTGCGCCGGGGCAAGACCCTGCGCCGCTGCGCGTCCATACCAGTAGGCGGCCTTGGCATCATCCTGCGGAGCGCCCTGCTCGCCGTTCAGATAACGCGTGGCGATAACGAACTGGGCGCTGGCATTGCCCATGGCGGCAGCTTCACGCAGCGCTGACGTTCCTGCTTCTGCGGCAGGCAGTTGCTCGCCTGATGACGGTTCTCCGGAAATCAGGGCAGCAAGATCATCACTCTGGCCAAGTGGAGCTGTGGATGAGGTTAGGATGCTGTCAACCGCACCGTCCATGAGCAGGCTTTCCTGATCGGCGGGCTGTTCCATTGCAGGTGCGGCATTGCTCTGGGAGCCATCCTCGGCTGGCGCGTCGGGATCATCCTCACCAAACGCATCGTCTTCGGCCGGCAGGCTTTCGGTGGCATCGCCTGCGTCAGTGGCATTGCTGCTTGAGGGCGCGATGGGCTGCTCAATGGTTGCAGGTTCCGCAGCAGGCTTTGCCTTGCGCAGGCCACCCATCATGTTGAAGGTGAAGGCGGAGGCCACCAGAAGCAAGGCAAGGCCCATGAAGATGAGCTTGCGCTTCCTTGAGGAGTTCTCATTGGCCGGTTGGAATCCCGGCGGATATTGGATTTCTCCGGTGAGTCCCGGGTTGGGCCTCTTGGCGGAATTCTCGGCACCGCGGCGTTTGAGGAAGCCGAGGCTCAGGAGTTTTCTTGAACCTTCTTCGCTGACCCGCGCCAATTCGGGAGAAACAGCGCTCAGAATGCTCTTCTGATTGAACGATGACTGGGCTGCCTTGCGCGCGGCGGCAATAAAGTCATCGGTTTCGGCCTGGACGGCGCCCGCCTGCATGGCCTCGCGGCCCGCCTGGATGGTGTCATCGAAGGGATTTGCGCTTTCTGGTGCAGTGGGCCCGCCCGGGACGGCGGCAGGCTCAAAGGGATTCTCCACTTGGGATGATTGTTCGGCCAACGGTGCGAAGTCGGACATGGTTTGCGCCGGCATCTCCTGTGACGCAGCAGGCCAAGAGGGGAGGTCCTCCGGCGGTTCTGCAACGGGGGAAGCGGCCGCAAAGTCATTGGCGGGTTCTGCCGCAATGGCCTCAGCGAGGCGCTGGCCGATGGCCGCAGTTTCCAATTCCGTCAGCTTGGTGACGATCTGCTCAAGGGTTTCATGGACTGCTTCCAGGGTTTCCTGATTGCGCTGGTCGGCAGATTCTGCCGCCTGGCGCACGGCGTGCAACCCGTGTTGCAGGGCATTTATTTCCGGCGCGTCGGCGAGGGAGAAATGCTGCTGAGCCTGATGCTGGCTTTGCTGCTGGTTTTGCGCGGCCATCTGCTGGGCGACGCGCGTTGCCGCGCTTTCCGCTGCGTCCACGGCTACCTTCCGCGTCCAATCCTTCTGCTGCTCGATGCCCTCGAAGAGCTGGTTTACAGCGCGCTCGATGTTTTCAAGCGAACTTAGCTGTTGCTCGGTGTTTTCCACGCGGCTGGCGACATCAGCCAGGCGGTCAGCCAGTTCGGTGGCAGACACGTGCTGTCCGCTCAAGGCTTCATTCAGCTTGTGATCAAGCTCGGCCATGCGCCGTTCCAGTTCGGTGAACTGGGGAAAGTTTTGCGTTTCGGCCTGGCTGTGCTCAAGGCGCTGGCTGAGATCGACGATGCGGCGATCCATTTCGGCCAGCGGGCGTAAGTCAGGTCCCTGCGCCACGCGTGTCGAGAGTTGCTCAATGGCGGCACGGAGTGCCAGCACATCCCCGCCATTGGCTTTGCCCTGTGCAGCCTCGTCGATGCGCGCATTCAGGCGTTCGATCTCGTCACGAAGCCGCTGCATTTCTGCAGGCCCCGTAGCATTGCCGGCAAGCGATGCCTTGGCCTCGCGGATGAGGCCGATGATGCGCTGCTCAATGGCGCGCAATTCCTGCTGGCTGGCCTGCACGGCCTGAGTCTGTGCCTTGTTGGCAAGGACTTCGGCTGTTTCACGCACCGTATCGATGCGGTCGGCGAGGTCAGCGATTTCCTTCTTCAGGAGGTCCGGAAGGCCCGCTTGAGGCTTGGCTGTCTCGGCGTGCTCGACGCGGCGGACGAGATCGCTGAGACGGGACTCGAGCTGGCTGAAGGCTGGGGCCTGGCGCAACACCTCATCTTGCGGCGCCGTCGCCGCCTTGGCTGACATGGCGGCCAAGCGTTCCTGCAGGGACTTGAAATTGTCGCGGTTGCGCTTTTCGCTCGTCTCCATGTGCTCGACGATGTTGCGCACGGCTTTTTCGAGCGAGGCATAGGCGGGCTGGTCTTCGAGGCGGTTTGCACTTGCAGGCTTAGCCGACTCCTTTGCTGCTAGAGCAAGCTGACGGCCGACCACCGAG
>JAIBJH010000200.1 GCA_020029455.1 Hyphomicrobiales bacterium | reverse complement strand
AAACTGGGCATCATCCTGCCTGCCCCGCCGGTGCCGGTTGCGAACTATGTGCCCTGGCGCTTCGCTGGACCCTTGCTTTTCCTTTCCGGCCAAGGTCCAAAATTGCCAGATGGCAACTACAGCACTGGAAAGCTCGGTCTCAACATTGATATCGCCAAGGGATATGAGGATGCCCGCCTGACAGGCCTTCAATTGCTGGCCGTCGCCAAGAAGGCCCTTGGCGACCTCTCGCGCATCGAGGCCGTGGTGAAGCTCTTAGGGATGGTCAATGCCACGCCCGATTTCACCGACCATCCCAAGGTGATCAATGGCTGCTCAGATCTCTTCGTCGAGGTGTTGGGCGAGGCAGGCAAACACGCGCGTTCCGCAGTGGGCATGGGCTCTCTGCCCATTGGCACGACCGTCGAAATCGAAGCCATACTGCTCGTCAAGTCGTGAAACGGTGGCAATTGCCGCTGTGGCAGTCTCCTCACCATAAGTAACTTTTTTACTTGAGTACGGCTGCCCTGCCGCTAAAACCCTGTGCAATGGTAACTCTTAAGGAAATTGCCAAGGCGGCGGGAATCTCGCCTTCCACCGTCTCTCGGGTGTTGAGCTACGACCCGACGCTGTCCGTGGCCGATGCCACCCGCACAGCCGTTTTCGAGATTGCCGAGGCCCTGAACTATGCTTCGCCACGGACGCGGGCCATGCGCCGCGCCGGCAATGGCAAGCGGCTCAGGATTGCGCTTGCCCATTTCCTGCGGCCTGAAGAAGAACTGGCCGATCCCTATTATGTGGCCGTGCGCCTTGGAATTGAGCGCCGCTGCCAGGCCCTCCAGGCGGAAATCGTCCGCGTCTATCACACCGATGATGCGCCCGACGCCTCTTTGCTAGCCTCCGCCTCTGGTGTGATTGCCGTGGGACCCCACACCGAAGAGGAGATTGGCTGGCTCGCCAAGCACAGCGAGGCCCTTGTGTTTGCCGATTCCCACCCGTCTGGCGAGCGCTTCGACTGCACCTTCAGCGATCTCGCAAGCGCTACGACAAGGCTATTGGACCTATTGTTTTCAAATGGTTACAAGAAGTTTGGCATTATTGCCGGCTTCGGTCTGGAAGATGACAGAAACGCCCCCAAGGGCGATGAGCGCTGCCGTGCCTTCCGCGCTTGGGCGGAACGGCACCAGGTCTTTGATCCCGACTATCTTCACATTGGGCCCCTGCGTCACGAGACGGGCTATACCGCCATGCAGCGCTGGCTCGGCAATTCCGGAATTCCGCAGGTAATCATCGGCGGCAACGACAATGTGGCAATCGGCGTCTATCGCGCAGTGCAGGAAGGCGGCCTGAAAGTGGGCAAGGATTTCGTCGTGGTCGGCTTCAATGACATTCCCGCCGCGCAGTTTCTCTCGCCGCCCCTCACCACCATTCATATCGAAGCGGAAAAACTCGGCGAGGCGGCGGTCGATCTCCTCCTAGAGCGGCTGGCTGGGCGTGACACGGTGAAGGAAGTGAAGCTCGGCGTGAAGATCATCTGGCGCGACAGTTGCCGCAACGCCAAGCTGCAATCACACAAGAAATCCTCGGGTAAATAGTTTACTAAATATCTTGCCCACCTTACCGTTGTATGCAAGATTCCCCAGAGCGCCAGAAACAGAGCGCCCAGGGAGGAACAAACATGAATGCATTCAGCAAATTCACACTTGGACTTACGGTCACGACTGCGATCACATTCGCAGGCACCTTCGCCGCCGACGCCAAGGACATCACCGTGTGGTGTTGGGATCCGAATTTCAACGTGGCCATCATGAAGGAAGCGGCGGCCCGCTATGGCAAAACCCATCCGGACATCAACGTGAATATTGTCGACCTCAACAAGGGTGACGTGGAGCAGAAGCTGCAGACAGCTCTCGCCTCCAATGCCACGGACGCGCTGCCCGACATCGTGCTGATCGAAGACTACGGCGCGCAGAAATATCTCCAGAGCTTCCCCGGCAGTTTTGAGGCGCTCTCCGATCATGGCGTCGATTATTCCGGCATGGCGCCCTACAAGGTTCAACTCATGACGCTCGAAGGCAAGGTCTATGGCATGCCGTTCGACTCCGGAGTCACCGGCCTTTTCTACCGCAAGGATTATATTGAAGCTGCTGGCTACAAGCCGGAAGACATGCAGAGCCTCACTTGGGACAAGTACATTGAAATCGGCAAGGCCGTTGAAGAAAAAACCGGTCACAAGATGCTGGGCATGGACCCGGCCGATGGCGGCCTCATCCGCATCATCATGCAATCGACCGGCAAATGGTATTTTGACATGGACGGCAACCCCAATATCGCCGGCAATGAAGGCCTTAAGGCGGCTCTCACTGTCGAACAGAAATTGCTGCAATCCGGTATTTACAAGCCCGCCTCGGGCTGGTCGGATTGGGTCTCCAAATTCACCTCCGGCGATGTGGCAAGTGTCATCACCGGTGTGTGGATCACCGGCACCGTAAAGGCGCAGAAGGACCAGGCCGGCAAGTGGGGCGTTGCCCCCATTCCGATGGCTGACGCGCAAGGCGCCACCAACGCCTCAAACCTTGGCGGTTCAAGCTGGTATGTTCTCGCAAGCTCGCCCGAAAAGAATGAGGCCGCCGACTTCCTCAATGAAATCTATGGCAAGGACGTCGACTTCTATCAGCAGATCCTGGTGAACCAGGGTGCGGTTGGCTCATTGCTGGCGGCACGCAATGGCGATGCCTATTCTTCAGCCGACGATTTCTTCGGTGGCGACAAGATCTGGCAAAGCTTCTCGAACTGGCTCGGGCAAGTGCCTGCGGTGAACTACGGCATCTTCACCAATGAAGCCGATGCCGCAGTATCGGCCCAGCTTCCCGCCCTCGCCAGTGGCGGCAGCGTGGACGATGCCATCAAAGCCATTGACGAGCAGGTAAAGACGCAAATCCAGTAGGCCTGCGAGGCGCCGCCTGCTTGACCTCCGGGCCGGCGGCGCTCTTTCCTGCCCATCATGATCACCGCACGGCAATCCGCCCCGCCTTTGAGCAGGGCCATCAATGTGAATGGCTGGCTTTTTGTGGCGCCGGCCCTGTGCCTGATAATTCTCTTTCTCGCCTGTCCCATGCTGTGGTCGCTCTGGATGAGCTTCCAGAAGGGCAAAGGCATGAACCTGACCTTCGCCGGCTTCGACAACATCATTCGCCTTTGGCACGACCCGGTTTTCCTCAAGGCCCTTGGTAACACGCTACTCTTCCTTCTGGTGCAAGTTCCCATCATGCTGTGTCTGGCGCTGCTTGCAGCGGTAACGCTGGATGATCCCAAACTCAAATTCCGCTGGCTGTTCCGCACCGCGATCATCCTGCCCTGCGTCACGTCATTGGTGGCCTATTCCGTTCTCTTCCGCTCCATGTTCGTTGAGGATGGCCTCATCAACCAGGTTCTTCTCGCCCTTCACATTGCGAGCAAACCCGTTCCCTGGATGACCGATCCCTTCTGGTCGCGCGCCCTCATTGTGATCGCCATCACCTGGCGCTGGACCGGCTACAACATGATTTTCTATCTCGCCGCCCTGCAAAACATCGACAAGTCGGTGTTTGAGGCGGCGCGCGTCGATGGTGTTCCGGCTTATGCCAGGTTCCTGCGCCTCACAGTGCCGATGTTGAAGCCGGTCATCCTGTTCACCACTGTCACATCGACCATCGGCACCCTGCAGCTTTTTGACGAGGTAGCCAACATCACGGCCAACGCTGCCGGCACCAGCGCAGGTCCCGCCAATGCCGACCTCACGCTGTCGCTCTACATCTATCAGCTCACCTTCAAGTTCATGCCGTCCTTCGGCTATGCCGCCACGGTTTCATGGGTGATTGTCATCCTTGTGGCGATCCTTTCCTCACTGCAGTTCTGGCTGGCGCGGGAGAAAGACTGATGCGCCGCCAATTAAAAATCGTCTCGCGCGCTGCCGTCTACCTCATCCTCTCACTGATGAGCTTCATCTCGATCTTCCCGTTCCTGTGGATGATTGTAGGCGCCACAAACACCACGGATGACATCATCAAGGGCAAATGGACGCCGGGCAGCGCTCTTGCCGCCAACTTCGGCAGATTCTTCGAGACGATCGATGTGGCCCTCGTTCTCTTCAACTCGTTGAGCATCGCCCTCATAACAACGGTGTTAAGCATCGGCATCTGCTCGCTTGCCGGATATGGCTTTGAGGTCTTCCGGTCGCCAGCGCGCGAGCGCGTTTACCGTCTAATCATCCTCACGCTCGCCATTCCTTTTGCCGCCCTGCTGATCCCCCTCTTCATGATCATGGCGTCTGCCGGCATCCTCAACACGAAGTTCGCAGTCATCCTGCCCGGCATTGCCACCGGCTTTGTCGTGTTCTTCTTCCGCCAGAACACCAAGGCCTTTCCTTCCGAACTGCGCGATGCGGCACGCATGGACGGCTTGAAGGAATGGCAGATTTTCCTCTCCATCTACATGCCGGTGATGCGATCGACCTTCGCTGCCGCCTTCGTCATCGTCTTCTTCACGGCCTGGAACAGCTATCTCTGGCCTCTCGTCGTCCTTCAAACCAATGAAATGAAGACCATCGTGCTGGTCGTCTCGTCCCAGGTCTCAGCCTACTACCCTGAGTTCGGCCTGGTCATGGTTGCCGCCATTTTGGCCACCGTTCCAACGCTCGCCATTTTCTTCCTCATGCAACGCCAATTCGTCGAAGGCCTCACGGGTTCTATCAAATGAAAAAGAAAACTTTGGGCCGCGAAACGCCCATCAACTCCGGCTGGGTCTTCCATGAGGAATTCAAACCGGCGCATGTCAAGAAACTTGCGAAGGGTAAATCCGTAGGCCTGCCCCATTCAGCGGTCGAATTGCCCTTCTCCTACTTTGATGAGCGGGCTTATCAGAAGACCTTTTGTTACCAGCGCATGATAGCCTGGCAGGCCGGATTTGCAGGCCGGGAAGTGACACTGCGCTTCGATGGCGCCATGGCCGATGCAAAGGTCTGGATTAACGGTGTTGAAGTTGCCGCTCACAAGGACGGCTACACGCCCTTTGAAGCGCGCCTGACGTCCTATTTGAAGCACGGCAAGAATCTTGTGACTGTGAAGATTGACGGCAGCGAGAATCCCGGCATTCCGCCCTTCGGCGGCGTCATTGATTATCTCACCTATGCCGGCATTTACCGCGATGTATGGCTTGTCGTTACGCCGATGATTTCACTCGGCA
>JAIBJH010000199.1 GCA_020029455.1 Hyphomicrobiales bacterium | reverse complement strand
ATCATTAACCCGTGGGGTGAAATCCTGGCGGAGGCCGGAACCGAGCCTTGCGTGATCGCGGCGGAGATAGATGTTGCCGCCTCGCAAAAGGCGCGGGAGCGCATTCCGGCCCTGAAGAATGCCCGGGACTTTGCCTTGAAAAGGCTGTGAGCGATTGCTACCTGAATTACCATGATCCGTTACGATCTCATTTGCGAGAAAGGCCATGAATTCGACGCATGGTTTTCCGACAGCGAGTCTTACGACACGCAAGCGCGGCGCGGCTTCGTGGAATGTTCCGTCTGCGGATCAATCAGGGTTGAGAAGCAGTTGATGAGCCCCAATGTCGGCGCCAAGTCGAACACGAGGGCCGGAGTTTCCCAGCCCATGGTGGCTGGTGCCGACCCCCGCATGCAGCAGATGATGACGATGATGCGGGAATTCCGCGCCCATGTGGAAAAGAACGCCGAGAATGTCGGCGACAAATTCGCCGATGAGGCCCGCAAGATCCATTACAAGGAAAGCGAAGAGCGCGGCATTTATGGCAACGCGACGCCCGATGAGGCGCAGGATCTGATCGAGGAAGGCATCGAAGTGCATCCGCTGCCGCGGCTGCCGGAAGATTCAAACTAGGTCTTTTCCGCCACCACCATATAATTCACGCTGAGATCGTTGGAGCGTTTCCATTCGCGGCCGAGCGGGTGATAGGTGACACCGGATTGCGTGAGGATTTTTGCGCCTGCCACGGAGAGCCACTCTTTCAGCTCTTCGGGCGTCACGAATTTCTCCCATTGGTGGGTGCCCTTGGGCAGCCAGCCCAGCACATATTCCGCGCCGATGATGGCAAGGCCGAAAGATTTGAGCGTGCGGTTCAAGGTGGCGACAAACATCAGGCCGCCCGGTTTCAGCATTGAACAGCAGGTGGCGGCGAAGGCCTTTGGGTCAGCCACATGCTCGATCACTTCCATGTTGAGGATCACGTCAAAGCGTTCTCCGGCTGCCGCCAGGTCTTCGGCTGTTCCCGCCCGGTAGTCGATGGTAAGGCCCTGTTCGTGCGCGTGGACAGTTGCGGTCTTGATATTCTTTTCGGAAGGGTCAACGCCTACCACAGAGGCCCCAAGCCGGGCCACGGGCTCGCAGAGAAGTCCGCCGCCACAGCCGATGTCCAGAAGCCGCAGGCCCTCAAAGGGCCGCTCCACCAGGGGGTCGCGGGCGAGGCGGGCCGTCACCTGTTCCTTGATGTAGGCAAGGCGCACCGGATTGAACTTGTGCAGCACGCCGAACTTGCCATCCGGGTTCCACCATTCGGCGGCCAGCTTCGAGAATTTCTCGACTTCGGCGGGATCAATGCTTGTGTGGGGGCTCGTGTGGGGGCTCGGGTGGGGCGGGCTCTGCCCCGTTGTATCCATTGTCATCAGCTTCAAATCCGGAAAATCCTTTTCCTTATATTGCAAGGCGGAGGGGCGTCCACTATGAGGTGCGGCGAAATCGCACCCTAGGGTTTCCAGCCAGTTCCGGTCGAATTCGGGATCGCTTGTCCCGGGGTGCCAGTTTTGGATTGCAGGAACGCTCATGGGCCGGTTGGTCATGAAATTCGGGGGTACGTCGGTTGCGGATATTGACCGCATCCGCAACGTTGCCCGCCATGTGGAACGGGAAGTAAAGGCTGGAAACCATGTGGCTGTGGTGGTCTCGGCCATGGCCGGCACCACAAACCAGCTCATCGAATGGTGCCGCCAGGCGGCTGCCGTCCATGATGCCCGGGAATATGACGCGGTTGTCGCCACCGGCGAGCAGATCACGGCCGGTCTCTTGGCAATCGTGCTGCAGGACATGGGCATTCCGGCGCGCTCGTGGGCGGGCTGGCAGATTCCGGTCGAGACCGATGGTGTGCATGGTTCGGCCCGCATGACCAACATCAATGGTGATGGCCTCATCAAGCGCATGGAACAGGGCCAGGTGGCGGTGATCACCGGCTTCCAGGGCATTGCGCCCGGAGGGCGCGTCTCGACGCTGGGCCGGGGCGGCTCGGATACTTCGGCGGTTGCCGTCGCTGCCGCCATCAGTGCGGCTTGCGATATCTATACGGATGTTGACGGCGTCTATACGGCAGATCCGCGCATCGTCAGCAAGGCGCAGAAGCTTGACCGCATCTCCTATGAGGAGATGCTGGAGCAGGCCTCGCTCGGCGCCAAGGTGCTGCAGACGCGCTCGGTCGAGCTCGCCATGGTCTACAAGGTGCCATTGCAGGTGCGCTCATCCTTCGAGCCGCCGGATTTGCCCAGCCAGAACAAGCCCGACGGGACTGGCCCCGGAACAATCGTTTGCGATGAGGAACAGATCGTGGAACAGCATGTGGTGAGCGGGATTGCCTATTCCCGCGACGAAGCAAAGGTTTCCATCCGGCACGTCAAGGACAAGCCCGGCATTTCGGCGGCGATCTTCGGGCCGCTCGCTGAGAATGACATATCGGTCGACATGATCGTGCAGAACGTTTCGTCCGATGGCGCGTTCGCCGATATCACTTTCACACTGGCGCGCAAGGATTTGCGCAAGGCCATCGAGGTCTTATCGGCCGTCAAGGACAAGGTCGGCTACAGCGAACTGGCACATTCCGCGGATGTCGCAAAGGTCTCGGTCGTCGGCATCGGCATGCGAAGCCACGCCGGCGTTGCCGCGCGCATGTTCGCGGCCCTTGCCGACAAGGGCATCAACATCCAGGCGATCACGACATCAGAGATCAAGGTCTCGGTGCTGATCGATGAAGCCTATACGGAACTTGCCGTCAGGGCCTTGCATCAGGCCTATGGATTGGACAAAACTTAAGCTGATGATTCACTTCCGCCGCATTCAATCAGGCTTTGCCACACATGAGCTGGCTCACGTCGCCAACATGTGGCGCTGCACGCCTGCAGGTGCGCGAAAATACTCTTACTACAAGCGCCGCACCCCCTAAGGACACGTTACATGCCCAGCCCCGCACTTGGCCCGCGTGTCCTCCTCCGAAGGCTCCGGGAAGTGATGGCGGAGCCGGAGACGGCGCAGGCAAAACTAGACAAGATCGTTGGATTGATCGCCGCCAACATGGTGGCGGAGGTGTGCTCCATCTATGTGATGCGGGCCGGCGATATCCTTGAACTTTACGCCACGGAAGGCCTCAAGGCCGAGGCCGTGCATAAGTCCTCGCTCAAGACCGGCGAGGGCCTTGTGGGTTTGATTGCCGAAGAGGCCATCGGCCTCAACCTCTCGGATGCGCAGCACCATCCGGCCTTCAAATATCTGCCGGAAACGGGTGAAGAAATCTATCAGTCCTTCCTGGGCGTTCCTGTCATGCGGGGCGGCACGGTGATCGGCGTGCTTGTGGTGCAAAACCGCACCCAGCGCCACTACACCGAGGAAGAAGAGGAAGCGCTGCAGACCACGGCCATGGTGCTGGCCGAGATCATTGCCTCGGGCGAACTCAAGGAAGTGGCGCGGGAGGTGGCAACCGACGTTGCCCATATCCGCAGCCACCACATCACTGCCGAAAGCCTCGCCGAAGGCATTGCCCTTGGCCATGTGGTGCTGCACGAGCCGCGCGTTGAAATCCAGAACCTCATTGCCGAGAATATTCCGGCCGAAGAAAAGCGCCTTGTCGTCGCCATTGAACAATTACGCAGCCAGATGGATGAACTGCTGGATGGTTCCGATGCGGCGCGGGCCACTGACTATTCGGATGTGCTCGAAACCGTCCGCATGTTTGCCCATGACAAGGGCTGGGTGAACCGCCTGAAGGAAGCAATCTATACGGGGCTCACCGCAGAGGCCGCCGTCGAGCGCGTGCAGAACGACAATAGGGCCCGCATGATGCGCATGCAGGATCCTTATTTGCGCGAGCGCATGCATGATCTGGATGATCTGTCGAACCGGCTGCTGCGCATCCTGACGGGAGCGGTTGCAACGGCATCGCGCACCGACCTGCCACAGAATGCCATTGTGGTGGCGCGCAATATGGGGCCTGCCGAACTTCTCGATTATGACCGCACGAAGCTTCGCGGCGTCATCCTCGAGGAAGGCGGCAATACCAGCCATGTGGCGATCGTGGCGCGCGCCCTTGGCATTCCGGCCATCGGACAGGCTCCGGGCCTTGTTGACCTCGTTGATCCCGACGACGACATCATCGTCGATGGCAGCGCGGGGGAAATCTTCGTGCGCCCCAGCCAGGAGCTGCAGCGGGCCTATGGCGAAAAGGTCAGGTTCTATGCACGCAAGCAGGCGCAATATGCAGCGCTACGCGACCTGCCCGCCATCACCAAGGATGGCGTTGCCATCAGCCTCAACATCAATGCAGGCCTGATAGTGGACATGCCGCATCTGCATGAATCGGGAGCCGATGGCGTGGGTCTTTATCGCACCGAACTGCAGTTCATGATGGCGCAGCGCTTCCCGCGGCTCACATCGCAGATCAGGCACTATTCGCAAATCCTTGAGCAGGCCAACGGCAAGCCGGTGGTGCTGCGAACGCTCGATATCGGGGCCGACAAGACGCTGCCCTATCTGCGCCAGCCGAGAGAGGAAAACCCGGCGATGGGCTGGCGCTCCATCCGCATGTCGCTGGAACGTCCGGCGCTGTTTCGCTTGCAGATCCGCGCCATGCTGATGGCGGGGGCGGGCAAGGACCTGAAGATCATGTTCCCCATGATCGCCGATGTGCCGGAATATCTGCAGTGCAGGAACATTGTCGATCTCGAAAAATCCTATCTGGTGCAGCGCGGCCATGTCCTGCCGCGTTCGTTGAAGCTCGGCGTCATGGTCGAGGTTCCATCGCTGCTTTGGCAGTTGGATCAGCTATTGCCGCTTGTTGATTTCGCCTCAATCGGATCGAACGATCTGGTGCAGTTCCTCTTTGCCTCGGACCGGGGCAACCCGAAATTGGCTGGGCGCTATGATCCCTTGAGTCCTGCCGCACTCGGGGCCGTGCGCCTCATCGTCGAAAAGGCGGAAGCCCATGGCAAGACTGTAACGTTGTGCGGTGAGCTTGGCGGAAGGCCGCTCGAGGCCATGGGCCTAGTGGGCGTCGGCCTCACCTCCATGAGCATGGTGCCTTCAGGTGTTGGTCCCGTCAAAGCCATGATCCGCTCGCTCGAAAGGGCCAAGCTCTGGGCCTATATGAAACCGCTCCTGCAATCGCCGCTGCATTCGCTGAGAGCGGACCTTCTGGAATTCGCCGGACGCAACGGCGTGGTG
>JAIBJH010000198.1 GCA_020029455.1 Hyphomicrobiales bacterium | reverse complement strand
TCGGCAGGCCATTTCATCTCCGGCCGGTCTTCCAGCGTAAAGACATGGGTACAGCCTGAATCGAACCAGACGTCGAGGATGTCACGCACCTGTTCATAGTCGCCGGGTTTGTATTCATTGCCGAGGAAGCGCTGGGCAGCGCCATCGGCGAACCAGGCGTCGGCGCCTTCCGCGACGAAGGCGTCATAAATGCGCTTGTTCACTTTGGCGTCGACGAGCACTTTGCCTTCTTTGTCGGCGAAGACGGCAATGGGAACACCCCAGGCACGCTGGCGCGAGATCACCCAGTCAGGGCGTTCGGCAATCATGCCGCGCAGGCGGTTCTTGCCGCTTGCCGGGAAGAATTCCGTGGCATCGATGGCGGTGAGTGCCTTTTCGCGCAGGCAATCCTTCTTGCCGTCGCCCATGGAGATGAACCACTGCGGCGTGTTGCGGAAGATGATGGGCTTTTTGGAGCGCCAGGAGTGCGGGTACTGGTGCTTCAGGCGCTCGCGCGCCACCAGCATGCCTGCATCCTTCAGTGCGCTGATGACTGCTTCATTGGCATCACCCTTCTCGCCCTTGTCGGTGAGAACGCGCTTTCCTTCGAAGCCCGGCGCATCCTTGGTGAAAAAGCCGTTCTCATCGACGGGAACGGGGATGGTGGTGTCGATGCCGCGCTCACGCAGTTCCTTCTGATGGGCGATCCAGACATTGTAGTCGTCCGCGCCATGGCTTGGTGCAGTGTGGACAAAGCCCGTGCCCGCATCAGCGGTGACATGGTCGCCTTCCAAGAGTGGGACACGGAAGTTGTAGCCACGAGATTTCAGCGGATGTTCGCAGACAACATCAGAAAGTTTGGAGCCATCAATTGTCGACAATTTCTTGTAGGCTTCAACTTTGGTTGCCTTGAAGAAAGTTTCTGCCAGCCTATCTGCGAGTACATATTTCTCGCCAGGCTTTGCCCAATTGGTTTCCGATGCGACCTGTACCTCATACAAGCCATAATCTATACGCGACGAGAAACTAATCGCTCGATTGCCGGGTATGGTCCAAGGAGTGGTGGTCCAGATGACCACCCATGTGTTCAACATGCCATCGAAAAGCGGTGTGGCAATGTTCTCAACATATGGAACGCCATTTGACACCGGAAACTTCACATAGATCGCATCGCTGGTGTAGTCGTGATACTCGACTTCGGCTTCGGCCAGCGCGGTCTTCTCGACGACGCTCCACATCACGGGCTTTGAGCCGCGATAGAGCTGGCCCGTCTCGGCGAACTTCATCAGCTCGCGGGCGATCACCGCCTCGCTCTCGAACTTCATCGTGGTGTAGGGATTGTCCCAATTGCCTTCTACGCCGAGGCGCTTGAATTCCTCGAGCTGCACATTGATCCAGCCTTGCGCGAATTCGCGGCACTCCTGCCGGAACTCGTTCACTGGCACGGCATCCTTGTTCTTGCCCTTGGCGCGATATTGCTCCTCGATCTTCCATTCGATGGGAAGGCCGTGGCAATCCCAGCCCGGAACATAGTGCGAGTCAAAGCCCGCCATCTGGCGCGAGCGCGTGACGAGATCCTTCAGGATCTTGTTGAGGGCATGACCAATGTGGATGTTGCCATTGGCGTAAGGAGGGCCATCGTGGAGGATGAATTTCTCCCGGCCCATGGATTGTTCGCGCAGTTGCTTGAACAGGTCCATGTCCGCCCAGCGCTTCAAAAGCTGCGGCTCGCGCTCCGGCAGGCCCGCCTTCATCGGAAAATCCGTTTTGGGCAGGAATACGGTGTCGCGGTAGCGGTCGGTCTTCTTCTCGGGCTTTTTGGTCGTCTGGTCGTTCATGGTGGCGGGCTTGTAACTGCTTTAACGAGATGAATAAAGAGATGATGAAATTGCCTTCTCCAGTGCCGCATGGCATGGGAGAGGGCAATTGAGAGATGCAATATTCCCATGAAACACACCATTCCCGCCCGCTCGGGCAAGGCGCAGCGCCTTGCCAAAGGCCAATCCGTCAAAATCACCAACACCCATGGCAACCAGGTGGTGGACTTCTGGGCCTTCAACGCCAATGACTTCCGCGAATACATGGGGATGGAACATTGCCGCGCCTTCTGGTCGAGGCTTTACCCGATTGCGGGCGACCCGATGGTTACCAACCACCGCCGCCCGATCCTTACGCTTACGCAGGACAATTCACCGGGCCGCCACGACACGCTGATCGCGCCTTGCGACAACGAGCGTTACGGCCTTCTGGGTTGCACGCATTATCACGACAATTGCCGCGACAATCTCCATGCGGGGCTCGCCGCACTAGGCATCACCATTCCCTACACGCCAGACTCGCTCAACCTCTTCATGAACATCCCCTGGCGGCAGGATGGCTCACTGGAATGGGGCAATTGCCTGTGCAAGCCGGGCGACAGTGTGACGTTCCGCGCCGAGATGGATTGCATTGTCGCCTTCTCGGCCTGCCCGCAGGACATGCTGCCTATCAACAACGGCATCACCACCGAGGCGCATTTTGAAGTCATCTAGAGAGACCGCGACAGATGTTCGTAGAGTTTTTGGGGGTAAGAGGCGTCGGCAAGTCAACTCTTGTTCAGGGAGCACTGCAGCAGGCGGAATTCTCGGATTGGCAGAGCCAATGGGTTTGCGAAATCGAACAGGCTGAACCAATTGCACGGGTTTGTGCAACGCCCGACAGCACATACCTTTCTCTTCTGGCGGACAAGAAAGAATGGATTAAGGACCAGGGGTTCCAGCAAGAACGTGCCAAGGAATACTCCAACTACATCAACCGCATTATTGCACTTGACCAATTCCTGAGACGCCGGACCGGGGGAAAACCAGTTCTTGCTGATGAACTCTTTCTGCAAAACTTTTCGATGCCGGTCTTGCTGCTTGCCAGAAAATCACCTGAGCTGATCCGCCCCTTGCTTATGCGGCGCAACATCGTGTTTGTCGTTGGCTTCCTAAAACAGATCGTGGCAAATCTACGCAAGAGGGAGGCAGAAGGCGCACATCATGCCTTCCGGCCGGAGGGTGAGGACGACTATCTCATGCAACATACCGCCGATTTCCAGAACCACCTTGCAAAGGTAGTGGACGCCGCCAGTGAACTTGGCAGCAATTGCCTAACGATTGACAGTAACCGGGGAATTGACGGCTGTGTTGCGGAAATCAGCGGTTTTCTGCGCGGTGTCCGGCGAGACGCAGTGCGCAAGAGCTAGGCCGGCTTGCGTTCACGCCGTCCACTTCTTGCGCAGCGTCACGAGCTCTTCCGCCGCCGTCGGGTGAATGGCGAGGGTGGCATCGAACTGCGCTTTGGTGGCGCCACAGGTGAGTGCGATGCCGAGTAGCTGCGCCATCTCGCCCGCGCCCTCGCCTGCGATATGACAGCCGAGCACCCTGTCTGTTTCCCCGTCGACAACGAGCTTCATCAGCATGCGCTCATCACGGCCCGAGAGCGTGTGCTTCATGGGGCGGAAGGTGGTCTTGTAGATGTCGATGGATTTGTGGATGGCGCGGGCCTTTTCTTCCGTCAGGCCAACAGTGCCAATTTCGGGCTGGGAGAAAACGGCGGTGGGAATGAGGCCATGGTTTACCATGGTGGGTTTTCCGCCGAAGACAGTGTCGGCGAATGCTTGGCCCTCGCGGATGGCGACGGGAGTGAGGTTCACGCGGTTGGTGACATCGCCCACGGCATAGATCGACGGCACTTCCGTCTGCGAATATTCATTGACCGGAACGGCGCCATGGGGCGTGTGGATGATGCCGACGTTTTCGAGCCCGATTTCCATGCCGTTGGGAATGCGGCCCGTGGCAAACATCACCTGCCCCGCGCCGAAGGCCGTTCCATCTTCCAGCGTCACCCGCACGCCGTCGCCGGAGCGATCGAGACGGACCACATCGGTCTTCGTGCGGATTTCAACGCCCTTCTTTTCCATTTCGGCTGCGAGATGATTGCGCAGGTCATCGTCGAAGCCACGCAGGATCTGTTCGCCGCGATAGATCAGAACCGTTTCGACTCCGAGACCATTGAAGATGCCGGCAAACTCCACGGCAATGTAGCCGCCACCGACAATCACCATGCGGCGTGGCAGGCGCTCCAAGTGGAAGGCTTCGTTGGAGGTGATGGCGAGTTCACGGCCCGGCAAATGCTGAGGCACGAAGGGCGTGGCACCCGTGGCGACTAGAATATATTTCGCTGTGATCTTGCGGCCACTGGCCAATTGCACCGTATTGGCATCGACAATAGTGGCCCGCTCCAGAATGAGTTCGGCGCCGGCATTATCGAGGCCCTTGATATAGGCCTTGTTGAGGCGGTCGATTTCCTTGTCCTTGTTTTCGATCAGAGTTGACCAATCGAAAGAGACCTTTGCGGAGGTCCAGCCGAAGCCGACGGCGTCCTCGAATTCCTCGGCAAAGCGTGAGGCATAGACGAGAAGCTTCTTCGGCGTGCAGCCGCGAATGACGCAGGTGCCGCCGACGCGGTACTCCTCGGCGATTGCGACTTTTGCACCGAGCTTACCCGCAACCCTCGCGGCGCGCACGCCGCCCGAGCCCGCGCCGATGATGAAGAGATCGTAGTCAAAGGCCGTCACTTGCGGACAATTTCCTCAACCGTGCCATCAGCCTTGCCGATCAGCGCGATGCCGGCAATGCCGTTGAAGAGGCCGTTGTTCACAACGCCCGGAATATTGTTGAGGACAACTTCCAGGCGGTCAGGTTCCTTGATCACGCCGCAGGCGCAATCGATGATGACGTTGCCGGCATCGGTGCGGAAAGGTTTTCCTTCTTTCACGCGCAAAGTCATCTTGGGCTCCATGCCCACCATCTTGAAGGCCCGCTCTAGCTTCCAACCGGTGGCCTTGACGCCGAAGGGCACCACTTCCACCGGAAGGGGAAATTTGCCGAGCTTGGCAACGCGCTTCGATTCATCGGCGATCACCACCATGTGACGCGATGAAGTGGCGACGATTTTTTCTAGTAGCAAAGCTCCACCGCCGCCCTTGATCAGCCGGAAATCGCCATCGATTTCGTCGGCGCCATCAACAGTCACTTCCAGGAAAGGCGCCTCCTCAAGCGTGATGAGCTCCAGCCCCAAGCTTTTTGCCAAATCGCCGGAGGCCTTCGATGTAGCCACGCACTTCACATCAAGTCCGCCGCGCACTTTTTCGGCGAGTGCGCGGATGAAATAGTTGGCGGTGGAGCCGGTGCCCAGCCCCACCT
>JAIBJH010000197.1 GCA_020029455.1 Hyphomicrobiales bacterium | reverse complement strand
ACCCAATCTCTGGTTCCTCTTTGTGGCCCGCCTGATCTCCGGCGCCACTTCGGCCAGCGTCGCAACCGCTGGTGCCTATATCGCCGACGTCACTGCCCCCGAAAAACGCGCGCAATATTTCGGCTTGCTGGGCGCGGCCTTCGGCCTGGGCTTTGTGTTAGGCCCGGCCATCGGCGGCATTCTGGGCGGCATGGATCTCCGCTATCCCTTCTGGGCCGCCGCGGCCATGAGCCTCATCAATTTCTGTTACGGCTTCTTCGTGCTGCCCGAGTCACTGAAGCCTGAAAACCGGGCACGCTTCGAGTGGCGCAAGGCCAATCCACTGGGCAGTCTCAAATTGCTGCTCGGCAGCCGCCAACTCTGGAGTTTCGGCTCGGCGATATTTTTCTCGCAGCTGGCGCACACAGTGCTGCCCGCCGTCTTCGTGCTCTATGCCAGCTATCGTTACGGCTGGGGGCCAGGTGAAATTGGTTGGCTCCTCGCCGCCGTTGGCGTGGCCTCGGTTGCCGTGCAGGGCGGCCTCGTCAAACCCATGGTGAAGTATCTGGGTGAACGCCCCGCAGCCATCTTCGGCCTCGTCATGGCAGGTTCGGCCCTCATCTGGTACGGCCTTGCAAGTGAAGGCTGGCTCGTCTGGCTGGGCTTGCCGGTTGCAGCCTTCTGGGGCCTGTTCAATGCCACGGCACAATCCATCATGTCGAAGAGCGTGGGCGCCAATGAACAAGGCAAACTCCAGGGTGCCAATACCTCTATCATGGCGCTGGCCAACATTATGGGGCCATCAATATTCGCCTATGCCTTTGCATTGGGAATCAGCCCGGCGACGGGTTGGAACATGCCCGGCCTTGCCTTCTGGCTGGCTGGCGGTTCTCTCTTCCTCGCTGCCCTCATCACCTATGGGGTGGCGCGGCCCAGAGAAATCGTTCCAGAAGGAAGTCGGGCAAAGGGTTGATCGCCTCTTCTCTTACGCCTTCCGAAACACCCTGCTGCACAAGCAATGTGGCAAGCCCCGCGTTTCGCCCGCCGGCCACATCGTGCTCGGCGCTGTCACCGATAGCGAGCACGCGCTTCGGATTGCCCATGATCTTCAACGCCGCCTCGTAGATGCCGGGATAGGGTTTGCCGATCCACGTCACCTTGCCGCCCATCTCTTCATAGAGCGCGGCAATTGCACCGGGCGCGGGCTGCAATCCCTGCGGCGTCAACATCCAGCGGTCCGGGTTGCAGCAGAAGCAGGGAAGCGTCATGTTCTTCAATATCGCACGGTAATCCTCCAGCGATGTTTCGGGCGCATTGGTGCCGAGGATCAACAGCACTTCCGCATCGCGCGGATCATCCACTGACTCGATGCCTTCGAACTCGTAAGTGTCGCCCCGCCTGCCGATGATGAAGGCGCGTTTCACCGAGAGTGACTGATAGGCAATTTCGCCGGAACTGATGCAATCGATGAAATGTTCGCGCGGCACACCCATCTTGACGATGCGTTGCACATTGGCAGTGGAGCGCTTTCCTGAATTGGTGACGATCACCACCTTGATGCCCGCTTCCGCCAGCCGCGCCATCACCTCAAGCGTGCCGGGATAGAGCCTTCTTCCGTCATGGATCACGCCGAACTGGTCGATGATCATGCCGTCGAAGTCTCCGGTAATTTCGCTGAGACCTGAAATCCTACGCATCATGGCCGATCCCGCGCCAGGCAAGCCGCGCCGTGCCCATGGCCGCATGTCCGCTTTCTGCTTTCTTCGCGGGGACCCCGAGCGCCTTGAGCCGGATGATGGTCCATGTGTCATTGGCTGCACCACCGCCCACACTTCTGATTGATGATAGAGTCGACGACCCGAGCTCTGCGAGCTTGCGATAGCCTTGCGCCTCGATCGCAGTGATCCCTTCCAAGACACCTTGTAGAAAGACATGATCCTCCTTCGGGCGCGGTGAAAGCCTTGGCGCGAATTGCGGGTCATTGCTGGGAAAGCGCTCGCCCGGCCGCACCAGCGGATAATAGTCAAGGCCGGTCGGTACTGCAGGATCAATGAGCGCCGACAGTCGAACAATGTCGTCACGTGAAAAAAGCGAGGCCAGAACCCCGCCGCCGCTGTTGGAAGCGCCACCCGCCAACCATTGATTGCCAATCCTGTGGCTGTAGATGCCGAACTGCGGCGCAAAGACCGGTGTCGCCGAGAGTAGTTTCAATGTCAGCGTGGTGCCAAGAGAGGTGACGCCGTCACCTGCTTTGCTGGCACCGCTCGCAAGGAAAGCGGCGCAGCCATCGGTGGTCCCTGCAACAATTGCTACATCTTCTGGCAATCCGAGTCGTGAGGCCACTTCAGGCAGGATCGTGCCTACCCGCTCACCTGCGGGAACAACTGTCGGAAATCTGCTGACACCAAATCCCGTTTCGTAAATCCATGCGGGCCACTGCCGCGCCACAGGATCATAGCCGCTCTTCAGCGCATTGTTTTCATCGGTCACATCAAAACGGCCCGAAAATCTTCCGCTGATCCAGTCGGCCTGATGCAGGATGCGCGGCGCGCTTTTGTCCGTTGCCAATGCCCGCGCCAGTGGCGAGGTGCTGCCAAGCGCCGCGGTTTCCGGCGGGGCAAATGCAGCGACGCGTTTCAGCAGCTCCGCATCCGCCATATCATCATACATGGAGGCAAGCCCCTGTGGCTCGCCCTTGTCATCCACGGCAAGGATGCTGCCGGAAGTGCCATCAACAGCCAGCGCCAGCACGCGAATGTTCTTGAGGTCCAGCGCTGCGAAAGCTTCACACAGCGCCTGCCACCAGAGCTGCGGGTCCTGAAGCCGCCGCGCTCCATCGGCAAGCGGTGCAGTGATGGGTGCTGAAGACATGGCAAGCAATGCGCCATCTCGTCCCCGCGCGGCGATGCGTACACCCGATGTGCCCACATCAATGCCGAGAGCGGCCTCAGCCACGGGACGAGGCCATCGCCATCAGTTGCAGTGCCGTCTGCTCATCGGTCACAATGCGGTTGGCGAGTTTCGCCCTGAGCGCGCCATGGATCACCTCCACCTTGGCCTTGCCGCCGGAGACGAGAATGCAATCCTTGATCTTGCGGAGGTCATCCGGCAACAGGCCCACTGCCCGTGAATTGAGCGGATGATCCACCATCTCACCTTCGACATTGATCCAGTGCGAGCAAACGTCACCCGTCGCTCCCTTGGCGCGGAGGCTTGCCATTTCTTCCTTTGTGATGAGGTTTAGCGCTGCCATGGTGCTTTGCGCCGTGATGTCGCCCACCGAAAGAAAAGCGAGGTCCACGCGCTGCCCGCGCTGCATAACGTCCTGCAGCATGGGCTGTTTCATCAACACATCGAGACTGTGAGCTGAATCCGTATAGGCAGGGCCAGCGAAATAGTAGCATTCCGCGCCGATGATATCGGCAAGATGCGAAGCCGTTTCATGGGGGTTCACAGCAGAAGATTGCGTGAGCCCACCAATGAGCGAGACGACAGACAACTTGCGGTAGGTCTTGCGCGGCACCGAGGCCAGCGACAAACGCAGCGTCCTTCCCCAGCCCACGCCCAGCGACATGCCATCGTGCAATTGTTCCGAAAGATAATGTCCGGCTGCCGCTGCGATCACTGTACGAAGTTGCGAAGCATCGGCGGGTGACGGCACCACCACCGCGTCCTTGAGCTCATAGGCGCGCGCCATTTCATGTTCGAGCGCCACGCAATTGGCGAGCTTGCCCGTGACATTGATCTGCACCAGGCCTTGCTCGCGTGCATAGGAAAGAAGCCGGTTCACCCTCTGCCGCGTCAACCCCAGCTTCTTCGCAATCTGCGCCTGCGTGCTGTTGCCGATAAAATAAAGCCAGGCGGCGCGCGTTGCCAGTTGTTCCTCCTGGTTCAGAGCCACGTTCTCTGCATCTGATTCAAAGCTGTCGCCGGTCCGGTTCATGGGCTCAACCACTGCGATGGAACAAACCCCAAGGAGGATTGAAAGGCTTGTCCTCAACGAGACTGTTGATAAGGGCCGCCGTCAAGGGAAGTGCAGATGGTGACAGCTTGCCCGACGCCATCATGGCGCGAAGCGTTGGCGCCACAGCGCGGCCAAGTTCTGCCCCCTCGACCGTATCATCCTTCATGGGTCCCGTTTTCACCGCATCATAAGTCATGCCACGGCCCAGATGATCGCCGAGCCTGGAATTACGCCCCGCCTGGCAGGTGACATAGAGATCACCCACGCCCGGCATGCCCCATACACTTTCTGCAGTTCCTCCGAGTGCCAGAGTGAGCTTCATCAATTCGCCTGTCGCCTGATCAAAGAGAATCGCCGCCGGATTATTGTTGAGCGCCTTGTTCTGGGCCTCCGCCATCACTGCAAGCTGACCTCTGGCCCAGCCCACGGCGATGGCGAAGAAATTCTTGAAGGCGGCACAGACTTCAACTCCCATCATGTCGGTTGAGGCCCGCGGGTGATAGTAATCCGTCTCGAAATCGCGGCATAATTTTTCCGCAAGCGCAAGATCATGCGCAACAATCACGGTTCCCGTTTGTCGCCTGACTGCGAGTTCGCCAGCAATGCAGGGTCCGCCAATGGCCGCAACCGGCACCTCGAAACCCAAGCGTTTCTTCAACTCGCGGCTCACCACATCGGGAAAGGCAAGCAAATCGCCGTTCTCCGGCTGCAAACCCTTGGTGATCATCACCACGGGCACGGGGCGCTTGATATGTTCACATAGCCGGTCAATGGCCCAGCCGACTCCTGCCGAGGCCACACCCAGCAGCACAAAATCACTGTCATCGGAGAGCGCCTTGCCGAAATCCTCGTGGTGATAGGCGGCAATACCTTTCGGCAAAGTGACATTGAGTCTGGGATGAAGCCCTGTTGCCTTCACGCTATCGATGATGGCGCGGTCAAGATGGGTGCCCACGAGCCTCACTGTCATGTCACGGTCGCAGAAGGGCAACACCATGGCCGATCCCATGACACCGGCCCCCAATATGGTGACAGTCTGGCTCACAGTGCCTTGCCCGTTTCCGCATCGAAGAGATGAATGCGGTCAAGCTGTGGCGCAAGCCCCACCTTGTCACCACGCTTGAGTTGGGCGCGCTCGCGCACCACGGCGCATATTTCATCCGCACCCGCATCGCCATAGATATGGATTTCAGGGCCCGTCGGCTCCGTGACCGACACGGTGATGTCAACGCCTTTGCCAAGCTCCAGATGTTCGGGCCTCACGCCGTAGACAA
>JAIBJH010000196.1 GCA_020029455.1 Hyphomicrobiales bacterium | reverse complement strand
GGCGAGCTTCGCTGGTGGCATAATCTGCGGGCGGCTGGATTTTGAACGAACTCACAGAAACTAGCGATCTGGAGGCATTGGGCTCAGCGCTTAACCGCGTATCGGGCGTGCTTTTGGCCGTGGGTGAACTCTATTCCCCGCAGGATGAGAGCTTTTCTGGCGGCAATGCCTTTGCAGCCCACGCAGTGACGACAGCCCATGGGCTGCTTGTCGAGGCCAGCCAAGCGCTGAGCTCGCTTTATGCAAAGATTCTTGAGCGTGAGGAATACGATGCACAGGTGGCCGCCGACCGTGCGGCACTTGAAGAGGAGCTGGTGCATCTGCGCGAGCAAGCCGTAACCGTAGCCCTGGCGCAGGCCGAGGCTTCACATGTCCAACGCACAGACAATGTTACCGCTCTGGAAGATCAATCACTTGGCTGGCGCACCTTGGCGCAGACAGACGAAACTTTTGCAGACGCGGAAGAATCCGCTTCTACCGACGAAGGTTTTGCCCGGACCTATCAGGAGCTCCTGCAGAGGGTTACAGCGGTTGAAGTTTTCGCCAAGGAGCAGGAAATGCAAGCGGCTCCCGATGTGCGGAAGAGACTGCTGCCGCTTGTTGAGGGCTTGCGCGAAGAACTGAACAAGCTGGCGCGCGTGGCTTAGCGCACACCGACTTCGATTTGATCCAACCCACAACTTCGCCCATCAGTCGCTATTGTATTACAGCAGCCGGCGGTCAGTTGGCCGCCTATTAGCTGCTGGTTTTGAGGCTTGCCTGATACAGGTAGAAAATGGGATCGTCTCCCGCGCGAAGCAGCAATAGGTGGATCTCGACATGATTATCGTTACAGGCGGCAGTGGAAAAGTGGGACGGGCCGCAGTCAAGCATTTGATGGAGGAAGGCTACAGCATCGCCTCCATCGACATGGCGCGCCCCACCGGCCTTTCCAATCCGCCGAAGGCAACGGATGTTTCGTTCACCCGAGCCGACATTACTGATTTTGGTCAAGTCATGGCGGCGTTCTCCGGAATCAATGGTCGTGTCGAAAAGCCAGTGACGGGCGTCGTTCACCTGGGCGCCATTGCTTCGCCCGGCGAAGCACCGGATCATGAGATTTTCCGGGTCAACACCATTTCAACCTACAATGTCTTCGAGGCAGCACGGCGGCTCGGCATCCGCAATGTTGTCTGGGCCTCCAGCGAGACAGTCTATGGCATCCCCTATGGTGGCGGGCCGCGCTATGTGCCGGTTGACGAAGAAATTGAGGAGCCGCAAACCGGCTATTCCCTGAGCAAACTCGTCGGCGAGAAAATGGCTGAACAATACGCCCGCTGGGATCCCGCAACCAAAATCATTGGCCTGCGCTTCTCCAATGTGCAGGAGCCGCAGGACTACGACAACTTCCCCGGCTACAACAAGGACGCCCGCACCCGCTTGTTCAACCTGTGGACCTATATTGACGCCCGCGATGCGGCGCAGGCGATCAGGCTTTCTGTTGAGGCCAAATTGGCTGGAGCCCATGTTTTCGGCATTGCCAACAGCAATTCGGTAATGAGCCGGTCCAACGACGAGCTACTCAATGAGGTTTTCCCCGGAACACCACGCAAGCGGCCGATCACAGCCAATGAATCACTGATCTCAATAGAAAAGGCGATGCGCGTGCTTGGCTACAAGCCGCAACATGACTGGCACCCTGCAAAGAAGCCTTAAAACCTGTTGTCACCGGCATCACTATTGTCTTGAATCTGGACCTGACAACTTCCGGGAATAGAGAGTAACGTCCTCGCTGTTTGATGGCTGTAACACATCAGGCAGGTTCGGACCTGTGGACGTCCGAAACCGCTCAATTACGCCAAACGTTGGGCTTGCACATGATCCGGTCCGCCAGTTTTTCACCAGCCATCACTACGACGTCGTTTTGACCAATCGGCTTGGCAAGCGCGCGCGGTAGACAATTACCTGCCGCGGCCAAATCTGCCCAGTCGTCAGAGTCGTAAAATGCGGGGCATGTTTAGATTGCTCTGCGGGATGGTGACGATGAAAACCATTTTAGACATATCAGGTAAGGTGAACCTCTCGGCTGAAGGCGAGCCTGACATGCAGCGCGACGGGCGGCTCATTATGACAGAACGTAACAAAGTGATCAGCGGCGATCTCTATGTGTTCGGCGATCTGCCCTTCCCACTAGGCAGCACCCTTCACTTCAGCATCGAGGGCTGTTGGGGCGAAGCAACAGTCGTCCTCATGGATCTCGCCGGGGCGCGCTTGAAAGTGAACGGCAGGGTGCAAGGACTCTGACGGCCCTTTTCAGTCATTGCTCAGTCATTGCCAGACTATTGAATCTTGTAGATTTCGGGGCGCTCTGATCCTTCCACTTGCAGTACCCCCAAAAGCCCGCGTTCGAGACGTGAAAGAGCATGGTCAACCAGCACATATCGTCCAGGTACCTCAACCTTGAACTCGACCATGGCGGCGCCACCCGGCGGAACTGTTATGGTTTGCACGTTGGTGAGTGGTGGTGCTGTGAGCGAAGCCAGATTGTAGACGGTGTCGAAAACTTCGCCGATCACATGAAATGACGAAGTGAAATTGGGCCCGCCGACGCCAAAGAATATGCGAACTGTCTCGCCGACCTCGGCTTTCAATGGATATTCATCCGCGAGACCGCCAACCGCACCGTTGAAAACGAAATAGCCAGGCCGCTCGTCAAGCAGGTTTTGGCGGCTCGTTATGACCTCACCTTTCGTACCCAACGGCTCTGCGGTGTAGATCTCCCCTTGCATGACGTAGAATTCGTGATCGACTTTGGGCAGGCCTTCTTTCGGCTCCACCAGAATCAGCCCGTACATGCCTGCCGCAATGTGTTCTGCCACTGGCGGGGTGGCGCAGTGGTAGACGTAGAGTCCGGGGTTCAGCGCTTTGAAAGTGAAACTCCGCTTCTCGCCTGGTGCCGTCTGAGTGGCTGTTGCGCCGCCGCCCGGACCTGTAACTGCATGAAAATCGACGCTATGTTTCAGTGCCGAGTCTTCCGCATTCTTCAAGATGACTTCAACAGTATCGCCGGCTCGGATGCGCACAAAGGGACCCGGTACTTTTTCACCGAAAGTCCAATAGTGATAGGCAGTGCCGTTGCTCAGCTTGCCTGTAACTTCGACAGTCTCAAGTTCGACAACTACCCGCGCGGCCGTCTTGGCACTAGGTGCCACTGCCACATCGGCCGGATTTCGCACAATACTAAGCGGCGCCTCGACCGTGCCGCGGTTTGCCCCATGCTTATGCGCGTGCGCCGGCATGGAAGGAGATTGAGCGGCAGCGGCCAAACTGGCAGCGGCAACAATTGCAGAAATCACAAGTGTAAGTCTGCCGAGATGGCGGCGGATCATGGCTGCCTCCTTTTCAAGGTATGTGCAAACAACCTTTGGGAGGCGAAGGGTAGCGGCCATGCGGCTTCTGGTCGTTGATGCAAGTCAATTGGTTGATCTGGGTGCAGGGTGCAACTTGTCGATGAGTTCAAGATTGCAATCCGTGTGAACGAACTATCCGAGACAACAATCCGTGAAACTGACGAGCCAAAGCCGGTCATCAGCTTGTTTGATGCCGACTCATTGACCTGACTGAGGTCGATCTTGAAGGTGGAGCGGCTAATGTCAAATTTGTGCCGTATTCTAGCCTCCAAAGTCAAGATTAGGACAAGATGTGTAGTAGGAAATTGATCTGCAGCGGCTGTTGGTCTTTGTCTCTGTGATCTGCTGGAAGTTAATTGAAGGAGAGAGCTGAATGTTGCGCTCGCGTGTCTATGTTGGAGTGGTGTTGACTGTTTTCGGGGCAGTCTATGTGGGTTTGAGCGCCGCTCAGTCACAGGGAATTATTCCCGGCAAGCCCAGTACCGAAGAAACCGGCCTTGCCGATCCGGCTTTAGAAAATACGGGACTCGTCGGGCTCGGCCGCATGGAGCCGCCTGAAATTGCGACTATTCAACGCATATTGAAGCGCCTTGGCTATCTCTCCATGGAAATACCAACACGCACTCTGGACAGTGCGACTGTTCGGGCGATCAACGCCCATCTCGCAGAAGCAGAAATTCCGGCACAAAATATCGAACCGGAGAGACTGTTACGCTCCCTGTTCGGTATGGCTTGGAAGAAGGAAGGCTGGAGCCTCGGCACCGCGTCGGGACAGCTTGTTACAATCCCGCCCGAGCAAGTTCTGCAGGCGCAGGAAACTCTTATCAAGCTCAGAATTCCACCAGGACCAGTTGACGGCATATATGGGCCGGCAACCCAGGCGGCTGTGGAGACTTTCCAGGAAGACAGCGGTTTGAAAGTAGACGGGGCTTTGTCCAGAAATACTTTTGGCAATATCATGCGGGCCCTCAAATTTATTGACAATCCGCCGGCTTCGGTCCTTCGCGTCCTGAATGCTCCGGACAACATAGATCCTGCTGCTCTTGAGCGCTTTGAGCAGGCAACAAGCATTCGGGTCGTCCATGACACCATGGATGAAGAAGACGAGACAAAACAGCTCTTGCGCCGCGGTACGACGCGCTATGATCTCATGGTCCATTCCGGTGCGCTGATGCGTCAGGTTCTGGAAAAAGAGGGCGCTGCGCTTAAGATCGATCGCATCAGCATTCCCAATTCCAACTTTAGCCTCGATACAGCCGCGCAAGTGTATATTGAGGCGCTTGATCCTGGAAATGCCCATTCCATTCCCTATCTGTGGGGCACTACGGGGCTCGCCATGAACGTGGATCTCATCAAAAAAATAAGACCTGACGCGCCGCTGGGCAGCATGGCATTGATTCTCGATCCGCAATACGCCGCAGATCTTGCGAAATGCGGTATCGCTGTGGTTGATGACCCATTTGATACGGTATCAGCCTTGGTCAGCTATGTGGGTGGCGACTACGCTAATGTCGGCATCACTGACATTGAAGCCGTTGATGCAGCTGTCTCCAAGGTTATCGATTACATTCAGGTTGTGCCTCACAACCGATTTATCGACGGTTTGGCCAATGGGAAGTATTGTGTCGCATTCGGCAGGTCGGGCGATGCAGTTTTTGCGCGCGATTTGGCCAAGCAACGCAACACGGGATCGATCATTTACACTGTTCCACAAGAAGGCAGCATGCTCTGGTTTGACCTGTTTGTTATCCCCGGCAATGCTCAAAACGTCGACGGAGCTTATAAGTTCATCGATCATATGTTGAAGCCAGATATTGCCGGCGCCAACACGAATTTCCTGAAATACGCCAATACGGTGTGG
>JAIBJH010000195.1 GCA_020029455.1 Hyphomicrobiales bacterium | reverse complement strand
GAGACAGTTTTAAGTGTCGCAAAGTTGCTAGCAGTTAAATGCTCAGCAGAGTGCTAACTTCTAGCAACGCTCGAGCAGCTTCTCAGGAACTTGCTGGCATAGCTGTAGTTCATGGTGACGAGGCGCCCGGAAAGCCCGCCGTTCCGCGCAATCCAGCTTTTCACCCAGCCCGGATATTTGCGCATCAAATAGACCTGCGCCATGCGAGCCGACCTCTGGCTTCGCGCCGAAGGCGAATGGAAGCGAAAGTACGCCCCTGGGCTGATGCAGGTCTGATGTTTTGGAAGGCCAAGATAGAGAGTGCATGCTGAATCACAGCGGCCAGTGAAACGCACCATGGCGCGGGAGTTTCTGAGCTGGGCTGCCTTCCTGGCATAGTCGATGATGCGGCCGCCGGAATTATTGGAAATCGTCACAGCATGGGCAGATTCGGAGACGGACGCTCCGAGCAGGCAAAAGATGACAAACGCCAAAGCGGCATTTCTTTTCCGGTGGAACATGTGATCCCCCACAAGTTTCGTCTTGTGGGAGTGTCTGCCAATCGCGCGAAAATCGGCTCACTGGAATCACTAAACTTCAAAGCATCGCCAGCAAAACCCTGGCTCAAATGAAGAGAGAGTTAACTGTGCTTCTCAGCAATTCGTAAAATTTGATTGATTCGTGGGTTAGAAAGGCCGGGTGCAGCCCCGGCCTACTTCGCGACGGGAAAGGCGCCAGATGGAGTTGCGCCTGCGCTGGGGGCAAAGGGGTTAGGCCGGCGCGGCACGAGCGGCTTTTTCTTCGGCATGGGAAGCAAGCCTTCACGCTGGAGCTTCTTGCGCGCCATCTTCCTTGCACGACGGATGGCTTCCGTCTTTTCGCGCACACGCTTCTCGGATGGCTTTTCAAAGGCCTCATTGGCCTTCATCTCTCGGAAAAGCCCTTCGCGCTGCATCTTCTTCTTCAGAATGCGCAGCGCCTGATCGATATTATTGTCCCTGACGAATATCCGCATCCCTTAACCTTCTTGTGCGCCCGTGGCGCTGAGCTGTGATTTCTTGCGCCAGAGCTGGTAGCCATTTGCCCTGATGCCGCTTTCAACGTCCTGCCGGGAAAGTCCGTGGGGAATGACCTGATCGGGGCGCAAGACGCCGATGCCGAGCCACGGCGAAAGCGTAGCGGGAAGCCCCACGTCACTTTGGTCGGCCGAATAGCAGTAAATGCCGGTCTTCTTCTTCGAAGCATAGACGTAGAGATTGCCCATATCGGCCATGTTTCGTCCTCCGAAGAATGTTACGGCGAGAAGAGTACGCGCCGGTTTTCAGGCCGGCGCGAGTGTCGTATCATTACCCCTTCCACCAGTACATCCGTGGCTCGAACGGGGCTGTGATACGGAATTTTGATCAGTCGATCTTGATATTGCCCGCTGAGGACTTGCCAGTGCGCTGATCCTTGACGATGTCGAAGGAAAGCTTCTGGCCTTCATTCAGCGTATGGATGCCCGCGCTTGCGAGAGCGCTGACATGCACGAACACATCCTGATTGCCCTGATCCGGCTGAATGAAACCAAAACCCTTGGTGGCATTGAACCATTTGACTGTACCTGTTTGCATTGAAAACTCCTGTCTGGATGCAAATGTGTGACCGCGCCGCACACGATGCGGCTCAGTCAATCGATGTCGTAGGAAAGTAGAGGAGGCTAGTGCACTTGCATCAACAAAGCGCGGAGCCAAGCCAACCGGCCGAAACTCGATAAGCGCCATATGGGCGCTTGGGGGCAAAAATGCAAGCTATTTGATTGAAGGCGTCGGGCACTGCCGTAGTTAATGCATTGTTGGGCAAATTTGGTGCATGGCCGAAACCGGGCTCACATCCCCACCCACTTCTTCTCTTTCGATGACCGAATCCCCGCCTCCACAACCTTCTGAATCTCAAATGCCTCGCGGAAATCGGGGCCGGCCTTGGGTGCGCCGCCGATGGCCCCCAGAAACTCCGCAATCTCAATGGTCTTCATGTCATTAAAGCCAAGCTGGTGCCCCGGCGCCACGCAGAAGCGGCCATAGGGATGATGCTGCGGGCCGGCTTCGAGCGTGGCAAATCCCATATGGCGCGGCTCCCTGCCCGCCTTGTAATAATGCAGCTCATTCATGTGCTCGGCATTCCAGTGAATCCCGCCTTTGGAGCCGTGAACCTCAAAACCCAGATGCATCTTGCGGCCCGTCGCCACCCAATTGGCCTCGATCATGCCGCCACAGCCACGCCCAAAGCGCAGCATCAGCCGCGCAATGTCATCGACCAAAACAGGCGTGCGCTCCTTCGCGCCGGGACCTGAGGGCCTGGACTTCACGATGGTTTCAACGTCCGCCATTACTTCGGTGACCGGCCCCAGGAGGAAGCGCGCCATGCCGATGATGTGGCTGCCAAGATCGGCGATGACACCGGGACCGCCGACGGGATCAAGCCGCCACGTGTAGGGGTTCTCCGGGTTCGACATATAGTCTTCCGCATGTTGCCCCCGGAAATTGTAGATCTCGCCAAGCTCTCCCACCTCGATCATCTCGCGCGCCAGTTTGAGCAGCGGGTTCTTGATGTAGTTGTAGCCGACCTGAGTAATGATGCCTTTCGCTTCCGCCGCCCTTACCATTTCTTCCGAGTCAGAAAGCGTCGGCGCCAACGGCTTCTCGCAATGGACATGCTTGCCCGCAGCGATCGCAGCCAGTGTCATTTCCTTGTGGAAGGTGTTGGGCGTGGTGATGGAGACAACATCCACTTGGGGGTCTGCGATCAGCGCCTTCCAGTCTGAGGTTGAGGCTTCAAAGCCATATTGATGCGCCGCCTTGGCCGCAGCCTCCGCCGTCACATCGGCGATCATGCGAAGCCGGGGCGTTGGGATTTCCGGAAAGGCGGCGAGTGCCGCGCGATAGGCAAAGGCGTGGGCCTTGCCCATGAAGCCCGTGCCGATAATGCCGATGCCAAGCTCTTTCATGGATCCCTCCGGTTTTGAAGCGGCATATTCAGGTGCATGGAAAATGCAAGGGCTGGAGAGAAAACCGATCAGAAACTGTCAGAGAGTTCAAACGCCCCTTCCCTAATCCGTCATCCCGTGCAAGCGCAGCGCGACACGAGACCCCCTGAATCGTCTCGATAGTGGAAATGCTCCAATGGGTCCCGGCGTTCGCCGGGATGACGGGTCGGACGCTACACCAACCCCTTCCGCTGTTTCTCAGCCAGCAGGAATGGGGCATCTTCTTTCGCCCGCTCGGCGAGAATGGCGCGAGCTTTTTCGCAATCGCCCCTCATCTGATCCACCAACTCACCAACGGACTTGAAAGTTTTGTCGCCGCGGATGAGAGCGACGAAGGAAACAATCAACCTGCGGCCATAGAGATCAAGATCCTGGTCGAGGAGATAGACTTCGAGGAAAGTGCGTTCCGTATTGAAGGTGGGCCTATCGCCGAAGTAGCCGGCGCCCATCCAGGCGGGCGTGCCGGGCGCTGCCGCCGCATCGCGCACTTCGACCGCATAGATGCCGCGATAGGGCTCAGCCCCGGGCTCCAGAATAATGTTGGCAGTGGGGAAACCGATAGCGCGCCCGCGCTTGTCGCCATGGACCACCTCGCCCATGACGGTCCAGTCATAGCCAAGCTCACGTGCGGCGGCTTCCACATGGCCATTGCGCAATTCATCGCGGATGCCGGTTGAGGCGAAAGGCGCATGGCCATCGCCATCATCCGCCACCTGCTCGACAATGGTGACGCCGAAGCGATGCTCCGCGCCCATGTCCTTCAGGGTCTGCGGCGAGCCTTTGCGGCCCTTGCCGAAGTGAAAATCATAGCCCGTCACCACATGAGCGACTTGCAGGCGCTTCACCAGATGTTCGAGCACGAATTCCTCTGGCGACATGGAAGAAAGTTTTTCATCAAAGGAAAGCCAGGCGAGGAAATCAACGCCCAGTGCCCTGACGAGACGCTGCTTCAGCGCGGGCGGCGTCAGGCGAAAGACCGGCTCCTGCGGCTTGAAGAAGGAGCGCGGATGGGGCTCGAAGGTGAGAAGGCCGAATTTCTTGCCAAGCCGCCTCGCCTCCGCTTCCGCGATGGTGATGAGTTCCTGGTGACCCCGATGGAGCCCATCGAAATTGCCGATGGCAACAACGGCATCCTGTACCTCTGCCGTCACGGGATCGGTTGGATTGAAGATCAGCATCGAGAGAGTTTCATGTCAGTTGCGTGCACTACGCGAGGGAACATAGACCAATGCTTCTCCTTCCACGACGCGCTTTCCGGCAACTTCACACCAGCATTGCAATTGGCTGCGCTTCTTGGCCAAGTCAATGGTCTCAACCTTGACCACAGTTTTAACCTGATCGCCAATCCTGACCGGCGCCAAGAAGCGCAGGGTCTGCGACATGTAGATGGCGCCGGGACCGGGCAGCTTCATGCCGATCACCGCCGAGATGAAACCCGCCGACAGCATGCCATGGGCAATGCGCCCCTTGAAGAAAGTGCCGGCCGCATAGGTTTCGTCCAGATGCACCGGATTGTGGTCGCCGGTGAGCTCGGCAAAGATCTCGATGTCGGACTCCATGACAGGTTTTTCGATGAAAGCCTCCTGCCCGATCATTAACTCCTCGATGCAATAGGACGTCATGACCCAATGCCCCTCCCGCACAGCAGCATAGCATTGTGCGGTGCAACGAGAACCAGACCAAAGTCCAAAAGAACAGTCTCTCTAGCTCCAGACCAGTTCCGGCACGGCAGCGACAATGCGGGCTTTTGGAACGAGCTCTTGGATATGGGTCAGTTCTGCTTCCATATCGCTTGTGTGATCGCGCACCCCGCCCGTTACATAGAGGCAGGCAATGCCCTGGTCTGCCGCGCCCTTGATGTCCGTCTCCGGCCCATCACCGATGGCGAGAATGTCTCCTGTCGCGACCTGCATTCCACGCGCAGCTTCCGCTTTCCTGCGGGCGAGATCATAGATCGGCGCATAGGGCTTGCCCGCCATGGAGACCTCGCCCCCCATCGCCGCATAGCGTTCAGCAAGTGAACCCGCACAATAGAGAAGCCGTGAACCTTTGCGCACGATTTTGTCCGGGTTGGCGCAGATCATCGGCAGTTTGCGGGAGAGCATCTCCTGCAGCAGCGTTTCATAGTCATTGGGCGTCTCCCGGTCGTCGTGAAAGAGGCCAGTGCAGATCACCGCCCCCGCCTGCTCCAGAGGCACCCGCTCCACATGAAGGCCATGAAAAATCGAAACGTCGCGCTCCGGCCCCAG
>JAIBJH010000194.1 GCA_020029455.1 Hyphomicrobiales bacterium | reverse complement strand
CATATTTGATGGGGCCGAAGAAAGCGGCCTGGCAGCCTGCAAGGAAAACGCAGAATTGCTGCAATGGCACCCAGCCATGGAAGAGTGAATAGGCCGAAATGGCCACGATGAAGATTTCAACGAAGCGGATGCGGCGGGCGAGCCAGGCCTTGTCGAACTTGTCGGCCATCTGGCCTGCAAAGGCGGAGAAGAGGAAGAAGGGCAGGATGAAGAGGGCCGCCGAGATAGTGTTGAGAACGCCGCCTTGCTCCTTGCCCAGTGTGGTCAGGAACAGGATCGCCAAGGCATAGCGGAAGACATTGTCATTGAAGGCCGACATGGCCTGGGTGACGAAGAGAGGCCAGAATCTGCGGGTTTTCAGGAGGGCGAACTGGTTGGGGCCGTGTGACTGCATCATGCCTTCCGATTTGTTGTCCTGCTGGAATCACACAGGGGCGAAGACGGGTCAAGCTGCGAGGAATTGCGCGATCAGTGCGGCTGTCTCGGGATGGCTGGCGGCGATGTGGCGGGCTCCAGCGGCCCGCAACTGGTCACGGCGCTTCGGGTTCAGCGAGAAGCCGATCAGGTGAACGCCGTTCTTCAATCCCGCTTCGACATCGACCACATTGTCTCCCACATAGACGATGCGGCTTCTGGGCAATTGAATGGATTCCAGAAGGCGGGCGAGGAGTTGGTGCTTGTGGCCGCCGCCATCGGCACCGATGGCATGATCTGAAACAAATGGCCAGAGACCTGCCTGTTCAAGGCGCAAGCGAGCGGCCTCGATGAAGTTGGCGGTGGCAAGGCCAATGCGATGATTGCCCTTCAACTGTTGCAGCAGCTCCACCGTGCCGGGAATGGCTGTTGAGGTGATGTGGCGCTTGTCCAGTGCGGAGGCGAGGCCGCTGAGATAATGCTTGATCACCTGCGGCTTGAGGCTTTCAGGCCTGCCGAAGCGGACCAGCACCTCGCTGACGATGTCGTCATCATTGCGAATGATGTAGCTGTTCCAATTGCGCGACAGCTCGTCGGTTGGAACGAAGGCTGAGAGTGCCGAGAAGAACATTTCTTCTTCATCTCGCAGCAATTCAAGAAGAACGCCGTCGCAATCAAAGATGACGGCGCTATCCACGCAGCATGTCCGATGTCATTTCGATGATGGTGGGGCCATTGGCCTTGAGGGCAGCGGTAATGGCGCCCGACAGCGCTTTCAGGTTCTCAGGTTTCTCAGCATTTGCCCCATAGGCCTTGGCCAGCAGTTGGAAATCCGGATTGCGCAGCGTCACGGCATTGGGCTGGATGCCCTTATTCACCATGTCATCCCTGATCTGGCCCAAGGCATTGTTGTTCCACAGCAGGATGGGAATGGGGAGCTTGTGTTCAACAGCGGTGCCCAGTTCGTTGATGGTGTATTGCACACCATAGTCACCGTGCAGGATGGCGACGGGTTTTTCGCCGACACCGAATTTTGCGCCGATGCCGGCGGGCAACGCAAAGCCCAGCGTGCCGAAGCCCACCGGATGGAGCCAAGTGCGAGGTTTCGATACCTGAAAGATTTCGTTAGCGGCATAGGCAATCTGCGTCATGTCGGAGGCGATGACAGTTTCCTCAGGCAAGGACTCGCGGATGACGGAGAGAACCTTGCTAAGTGTTTGGCGCAGGGGATCATCGCTTGTCGGCGGCGGGGATGCGGGCGGAGGCTTCTTTGCAATTGGAATATGGGAGGCGATGCCATCCAACGCGTGCTTCGCATCACCGAGGATCGCCAGTGTTGCGGCATGGGGCCGCGACAGGCTTGCAGGATCAATATCGATGCGGATCAAGGGCGCATGCAGGCGGAAGGAGGTTCTCCAGAAATCGCATTCAGAAAGTTCCGTGCCTGCGGCAAGGATGCAGTCGCTCGCCTGCAGAAGATCCTGAACTGCTTGCAGGCCCATGACATAACCCCAGTGGTTGGGGTGGCTCGCAGGGATGGCGCCCTTGCCAGCTGTTGTCGTGATGACGGGAGCGCCCGTGGCTTCGGCGATGCGTAGAGCTGCGCTTCCGGCATGCAGTGCGCCTCCACCCAGAATGATCATGGGCCGATGGGCCTTGGCAATAAGAGCTGCAGCTTTTTCCAAGAGGCCTGTTTCGGCGATGGGATAATGGGGCCGTGGGTGCGCCATCCAGCCATTGCCAGCCGCTTTCGGAAAAAGATCAAGCGGGATTTCGATATAGGCAGGCCTTGGCCGGGCACTTGCAAAGCCTGCAAAGGCTCTCGCCACCGCATCCTGCACATCGAAAGCGGTATAGGCACGCCAGGCATTGCTAGTGACGGAAAGTGCCGCCTGGTGCTGGCTGATCATTTCATGGAGGCGGCCACGGCCCTGCGCGGCATCGGCAATATCAAGAGCTGAAGAAATCACCAGCACATTGCTGGAATCGCTCCAGGCCTGACCGAGAGGCGTCATGATATTGGTGAGGCCGGGGCCGGTGATCGTGAAACAGACTCCGGGTTCGCCCGTCGCCCTGGCAAAGCCATCGGCCATGAAGCCTGCGCCCTGCTCGTGACGCGTGAGGATGTGATTGATCTTGGCGCGCGGCAGTGCCCTATACATTTCCACATTGTGCACGCCCGGAATGCCGAAAATCGTTCGCACACCATAGGCCTCAAGCAGGCTGACCAATGCTTCGCCGATTGTGTTGTCGGGATTATGCGAGGACATGAGAACGGAACCTTTCGGGTGAAATGTCATTGAGAACGAGGCCATGGTCCAGCACGGGAGGCGGGAGCGCCATCCCCCGCGCCAGTGCAGCGGCGGTTTGGCCGAGCGCTGGCGCAGATTGGATGCCGTAGCCTCCCTGGCCCACCAGCCAGAAGAAATCATCCGTCTGCGGATCAAATCCCACAACCGGATTGCCGTCGGGCGCGAAGGTACGAAGCCCGCCCCAGCTGTGCTCGATCCGCGTCACCTCGATGGTGGTGGCCGTCATCAGCCGCTCCACACCCTCGGCAATCGCCATGTCGTCGGCATAGGCATCATGGGGTTCGACGGGCGTTGCATCAGCGGAGGAAACGATCATCTTGCCGCTCTGGGGCTTGGCGTACCAGGTTTCACCCACATCAACCACCATGGGCCAATGCTGCCAGGCTTCCCCATATTCAAAGGGAATGACGCCGATGGAGCGTCGCTTGGGAACGAGGCCCGCAGGCTCTGCGCCCACCATGGCCGCGATGACATCGCCCCAGGCGCCCGCCGCATTGACGATAACGCGCGCGGCAATGTCATGGGTACCCGCTTTAATGTGCCAGAGGCCGTTTCTGCGGGTGATGGCGGTGACAGGTGATGAGAGAAGTATTTCGCCGCCCCTCGCTTTGAACATTCTGAGGAAACCACGATGGATCAGGTCTACGTCCATGTCGGCCGTAAAGCGGTCAAGGAAGGCGCGGCGGATATAGTCCGGGCGAAAGACCGGAAAGAGCTGCAGCGCCTCGCTTTGGCTGATTTCGTCAAGGGCAGAAGCCTTCTCCAACAATTCCCGGGTGAATTCCTCCTGGCCTTCCGCTTCGATGAAAAGGGATGGGCGGTCGATCAAGAGCGGTGCATCGGTGAAGCCTTGCGGTGGTGAGCGGAAGAATTTCTCGCTGGCGCGGGTGAAGGCCAGCATGGGCGGGGGACCGTAGTTGGGCTCATAGGATGCAGCGGAACGGCCCGTAGTGTGAAAGCCGGGGCGCTCCTCCATCTCGACGATCAGAGTGCGGTGGGTTTCCGCCAGATAGGCGGCGGCGGAAGCGCCTGCGATGCCGGCACCGATCACGAGAAAGTCATATTGTTGCATGGGCCGACCCTAGCTGCTGGCCCATTTCATGTCACGCCACAGGCTGATTGCTCCTATCGGACCAGACCAGTAGTCTCTGCATGACAGGAGTTTGAAATGGTCCATCCCAAAGACTTTCACCAGCCCATGTCGGGCCTCGTGACGCCGCGATTCGGCGGCATTGCCACGTTTTACAGGTTGCCCCATGTGCCGCTGGATGAGGCAAAGGACCTTGATATCGGCATCGCAGGTGTACCCTGGGATGGCGGCACCACCAACCGGCCGGGCCCCCGGCATGGTCCCCGGCAGATGCGCGATCAGTCTTCCATGGTCAGGCGCATGCACCAGACCAGCCATATTGTTCCCTATGATCTTGCCAATGTCGCCGACCTCGGTGATGCGCCGGTCAACCCTGCCAATGTGGATGATGCGCTGAAACGTGTGGAAGACCACTACAAGAAGATTGTCGCCAAGGGTATCAGGCCGCTCTCGGCGGGCGGTGATCATTTATGCTCGCTGCCGATCCTTAGGGCGCTCGCCGCGAAGAAGCCATTGGGCATGATCCATTTCGATGCCCATACGGATCTCTATGACGGCTATTTCGGCGGCTTCAAGTATACGCACGGTACGCCATTCCGCCGCGCCATCGAGGAGGGCCTGCTTGACCCCAAGCGCGTGATCCAGATCGGGCTGCGCGGTTCCATGTATGATCTTGACGATTTTGAATTCGGCGAAAAGGCGGGTGTGCGCTTGATGCGCATCGAAGAGGCCATGGAGAAAGGCCCCAAAGCCATCATGGAAGAGGCTCGGCACATTGTTGGCGATGGCGAAACCTATGTGAGCTTCGACATCGATATGCTGGATCCCGTCTATGCGCCGGGCACGGGCACGCCGGAAGTGGGCGGCTTCACCACTTTCCAGGCGCAACAGATGCTGCGGCTCCTGCATGGTGTGAACGTGGTGGGCGCCGATGTGGTGGAAGTGTCCCCGCCCTTCGATCCATCGGGACTTACGGCCTATGCAGGCACCGTCATGATGTTCGAAATTCTTTGCGTGATGGCGAAGGCCGTGGCGGACAGGCGCTAGTTCAGAGTGGCGCCAATTCCACATTCAAGGGCCTGGCAGCTGTTGCTTGTCTTTGTGGCGGGTACGGTGCTTTCTCTTGCTCTTCCGCCCATCGGCTGGTGGCCGGTGATCTTCATTAGCCTGCCATTGGTGCTGGCTCTCTGGCAGAAATCACCTGCAACACCGAGCAGTGCAGCGCTTACCGGTTTCTGTTTCGGCTTTGGCTATTTCGTTGCGGCCTTTCACTGGATCGGCTTTGCCTTTCTTGTTGATGCCAAGACCTATCTGTGGATGATGCCTTTCGCCGTGGGAGGCCTTGCGGCTTTTATGGCGCTTTATTGGGCGCTTGCATTTGCGGCTTCGCAGCGCGGGGTTATTTCTTCACAGGCTTTCCCTGGGCCGCGCCCGGCCTCATTGCCGATGGCATGGGCGGCGTGCTGCAGCTTGCGAGCCTCATCGGCATGCCGGGCCTCACCTATTGGCTTTTGCTGTGGGGGCTGTTGCCTGCCTTTGTCTGGGGCAGGAGGTCAGCTCCTTATCCACACAATGCCCTGCCCGTTTTGCTTTTGCTGCTGCTTCCGGCAAGCTGGCTGTGGGGCAATTGGCGATTTTCACAGCTCGTTTACGAGACGGTTCCGAACGTCTCGCTGCTGCTGATTCAGCCCAATGTCTCGCAAGATGACAAGTGGCGGAGCGACAATGCCGCGCCCATGTTCGAGCAGTTGATCGCCATGAGCACCGTTGGCGCTGGAGCCGCGGTGCCAACCCATGTCATCTGGCCGGAATCGGCAGTGCCGTTCCTCATCGACGAAAGCGCCGCGGGCCTTCAGCGTATTGCCGATGCGTTGCAGCCGGGGCAGACCCTGATCACCGGCGCCATCCGGCGGGAAAAGGGTGTAACGCCGGAGAGTGATCGGTTTTTCACCAGTATCCTTGAAATCAATGACGAGGGCAGGGTCGAGGAGGCTTACGACAAGTGGCGGCTGGTGCCCGGCGGAGAATTCCTGCCGCTTGCCCGGCTTCTCGAACCCCTGGGCTTCCGCAAGGTGGTGAGCCTGCCTGAAAGCTTCACCGCAGGGCCAGGCCCCAGGTCATTTGATCTCGGCAAAGCGGGTCGGGCCGGGCTTCTCATTTGCTACGAAGCCATCTTCCCGGATCGCCTTCTTGAAAGAGAGCGAAGACCGCAATGGCTGATCAATGTCACCAATGATGGCTGGTTCGGGCACTCCGTCGGCCCCTATCAACATTTGGCGCAAGTGCGCATGCGCGCGGTCGAACAGAACATCTCAATCGTCCGCGGCGCGAATACTGGTATATCAGCCATCATCGATGGCGCCGGGCGCTATGTTGCGCGTTCGGAACTCGGCATGGAGACTGCACTGGCAGGATCACTGCCCCAGGCTGGCGCCAGAACGCTGTTTGGAACCTATGGATTACTGCCAACATTGCTTGCCTGTTTTGCGGCGTCGGTTATGCTTGCCTTTTCGCACGCCCGGCCTGAGCAAAGATGATTGATTTGTATGATTTTTTGATTGCTTAAGGGTAGGTCGTGCGCTACAGAATTTGGCCAATGACGATTTGGTTCTTGCCAATGTCCGGGGGGACAAGCCAAGTCGGGTGCTTTCCCAATTCTGGGGCATCGCGAGGTTGAGATGGCAAGACGGGATCCTAACTATATCGACGTTCATGTCGGATCACGGATTCGCGTGCGCCGCCAACTCATCAGCATGAGCCAGGAACGGCTGGGCGAGCTTCTCGGCATCACCTTCCAGCAGGTACAGAAATACGAAAAGGGCACCAACCGCATTTCGGCCAGCCGCCTGTTCTACACGGCCAAGACCCTCGGCGTTCCCATCCAGTTCTTTTTCGAGGGGCTGCCCGGCCTGGAAGGCGAAGGAGGCATGCGCGAGTCAAGCCATTC